>NZ_QRLE01000006.1:0-97980 GCF_003473055.1 Collinsella sp. AM13-34
GGGGCCGCAGGGCATGGGGATGATCCTGCGTCCCCGCGCGGGCGCCCCCGGTTATCCAACCTCTTCGATAGGAGCTTTTCCCACATGGCAGACATCGCATTCGAGAAGGACCTCTCCGTGGTGGAGACCGGCATCGAGGGCCTCAAGGTCGTCGACCTGGCCGTCCACGGCGACTCGCGCGGCTGGTTCAAGGAGAACTGGCAGCGCGCCAAGATGTGCGCCCTGGGCATCCCGGACCTCAGGGTCGTCCAGAACAACGTCTCCTACAACGACAGCCGCGGCGTCACCCGCGGCATCCACGCCGAGCCCTGGGACAAGTTCATCTCGGTGGCCCGCGGCAGCGTCTTCGGCGCCTGGGTGGACCTGCGCGAGGGCAGCGCCACCTACGGCAAGGTATTCACCTGCACCCTGGACCCGTCCAGGGCCATCTACGTCCCGCGCGGCGTGGGCAACTCCTTCCAGGCCCTGGAGGACGGCACCGCCTACACCTACCTGGTGGATGCCCACTGGTCCCTCGAGCTCAAGAGGACCTACACCTTCGTGAACCTCGCCGACCCCGAGCTCGCCATCGAGTGGCCGATCCCGCTGGACCAGGCCACCGTCTCCGAGGCCGACCTCAACCACCCGATGTTGAGGGACGTCGTCCCGATGGCGCCGAAGCGCACCCTCGTCACCGGCTGCGACGGCCAGCTGGGCCACGCGGTCCGCGCGCTCGCCGAGGAGCGCGGCATCGCCAAGGACTTCGACTTCTGCGACATCGACACCTTCGACATGTCCGACCCGGACGCCTACGCGCAGTACGACTGGTCGCTCTACGGCACCGTGATCAACTGCGGCGCCTACACGGCCGTGGATAAGGCGGAGACCCCCGAGGGCCGTGTCATCGCCTGGAAGGCCAACGCGACCGGCCCCGCCCTTCTCGCCCGCACCTGCGCCGGGCACGGGATCACGCTCGTCCACGTGTCCTCCGACTACGTCTTCGACGGCACCGCCGAGGTCCATACCGAGGAGGAGCCCCTCAGCCCGCTGTCCGTCTACGGCCAGACCAAGGCCGCCGGCGACATCGCCGTGGCCGGCTGCCCGCGCCACTACATCATGCGCAGCTCCTGGGTCATCGGCGAGGGGCACAACTTCGTCAAGATCATGAGGGGGCTGTCCGACCGCGTCGCCGACCCGGACGACAAGCTGGACAAGGTCACCGTGGTGGACGACCAGCTGGGCCGCCTGACCTTCACGCGCGACATGGCCGCGGCCATCTTCCACGTACTGGACGCGAAGGCCCCCTACGGCACCTACGACTGCACCGGCTCCGGTGCCGTCAGGTCCTGGGCGGACATCGCCCGCGTCGTCTTCGATGCCGCCAACGGCAACGGCGGCAGGGTCGTGCCGGTTTCGACCGCCGACTACTACGCCGGCGCCGCGGGCCCCATCGCCCCGCGCCCGGTCCACTCGGCGCTCGACCTGTCCAAGCTCGAGGCTGCAGGCTTCCACATGCCCGACTGGGAGGAAGAGCTGGGGGAGTACCTCAAGACGCTCTAGCCGTTATTAACTTTTCGAGAGAAAAAGCCGCCGCTTGTTAACGGCGGCTTTTCTTATGCCTGGCGTATAGACCCGCTGCAACAAGGGCGGCGGCGGTCGCCAGACTCACTGCAAGCCCCGCAAGGGCGCCCGGAGTCTTGTAGGTCATCACGATCTTATTCGCGCCTTTCTGCATGTTAAGGGACGACAAGCCCTTATCGGCGGCGGGCGTTAGTTCTGCGGCGGTTCCGTTTACCGTTGCGTTCCAGCCCTCATCGTACGGAACGCTCAACAGCAGGTTGCCGTCATCCTTGGCGGTATACTCGCCTTCGATCCTTCCGTCCTCAAAAACCGTCGTAATAAACTCGCTCGCCTTAAGCTCGTTAATAATCTGCTCGAAAACATCCAGATTGAGGGCGTAAAAGACCGGCTCATTGTCTTGGGGCATGTCTGTATAGCCCTCTGCGACTCCGATTGACACCGTATGCTGGCTCGGGGTGTCCGATGCATCCGCAATCTGGCGGATATTATTGTCGAATCTCCAGGCCTCGTTTTCGATTGCTCGCTGGTCGATGGTAAGGGCGACGGGCCAATAACTGCCGGCGGTCGCATCTTTGTTGATGTAGAGATACCCGATGGAGCTTGCCGGAAGAGTAACGCTCCATTGCTTTAAGCTATCGCTATTCTCCGTGCTCGCGGCCTCGATCTTGGTATAGAGCTCGACCTTGCGGCCTAGGATTTTGCTGTAGAGGTCGTTCTGCTTTTCGAAGGGGTTCTCGCTCTTCAGCGTGCTGTTTTGGATATCGCTTGAGGCTGCGACGCCAATGCTGAGCGCATAGGGGTTCTCGTACACCGAGCTTGTGGAGTCGGCCTGATTCGTCTTGGCCGAAACGTATCCTGCAGGCGCGTTTTCAGGAATGGCGTACTTAACTCCCAATAGGGCATCGACGGCGAGAATGGGCTCGGCATAACGGGTCGAGAATTCGCCGACGCTGCTGTATCCAAGGGAGTTGAGCAGTGCGATGGCCTGCGGGTTGTTGGCAGACGAATACGAAGACAACTGGTTGTACCCAAGCGCTAGGCCTTCGTTGAGGGCGGCGCTATCGGCACGCGTGGTCGTTCGATCGATGCGGTAGAATGACGCAGAATCCTGGTCTTGAATGGCTGTGATCGTGTTGGTTGCGGTGGCGACATAGGTGCTGTTGGCTTCTTCGGAATAGCCTGCGTACAGTTGGTTCCACATCACATGGGCGTTGATAAACAACTCAATTGCGGTGATTGTCAGGATTGGTAATACGACGGCTGGTCGATAGGCATGACGAAATTTGGGCTGGCCCTCGAACACCTGCAACGAATAGCCCGCTGCCCACAGCGCAAAGAAGCTCAGCAAGAAAGTCGTGCGCGAATAGAATCCGTTGGGCACGCGCATGCCGCACCAGATGTACTCGAGCGGGCTCAAAACGGAGCTGGCGACCAGGATTATCGTGACGACGAGCGTTGCGATGCGTGTCTTGATCGAAACCGTGCGGTTAAACAGCAGGCTCACCGCGAGCAGCATCATGATGACGCCGCAATAGAACTGCGGTGTACTATCGTTGTTCACCCACATGCCAGGGAGAAAGCCCCTGATGAGCGATTTGAGGCTGGTTTTAAGCAGCGGCCCGAGGGCTAGGACGGGGCCGCCCTTGGACATGGCAAGGATGGTCGGCAAAAAGGTCCAAGCGGACAGAAGTAGCCCGAGCACGATGGCGCCTGCGAATCGCAGGGCCCGATCGAGCATGAGCTTCCAGCTAAAACCTTCTTCTGCAACATAATCGACAAATTCGACCAATACGAAGATGCAGAGGAACAGGATGCTGATGTAGGCCGTATACCAGCAGAACATGACATTGAGCGCCGTTGTGATGACGAGGCGGATCATGCACTGCTTGCGGATGAGCTCGTGGCATCCGTAGGCGCAGATGGGCAGCAGGATCAGGCAATCAATCCAGAGTGGGTTGCGCAGGTTGCTGATGGTCCAGCTGCAAAACGTGAACGAGAGGGATAGCAAGAATGCGGCGGGCTTGGAAAGGTCAAAGCGCTTTTGCACATACCAAGCGCTGCTGATGTGGATGCAGCCAAGCTTGAGCGCGGTTATGGCAAATACGAAGAGCGTCAGCTTGTCTGCGGGAAACAGCACGCAGAGCAGGTTGAAGGGGCTGGCGAGGTAGTAGCTATAGAGCCCCCATGTGTTCATACCGAGGCCCTGTGAGAAGGAATAGCGAAGGTTTGCCTCGCCTAAAAGGACGCGGCGAAACCACGCGAAGAAGTCGATGTATTGGTATTTGAGATCGTTGGTGAGAAACGAGTTGTCGCCAAAGGGGTAGACATGCCCCGCCTCTGCAAGTGCGACAAAAAATGCGATGGGAAACGTGAAGCAGGCGGCGTAGAACGCCACATTCTTGAGCGTGCTGTTATTGGGCCGTGTCATCAGATTCCTCGTTGGATTCTCGAATGATATAGATGGGGCGGTGCTTGGCCTCCAAGTAGGCTTTTGCTAGGTACTCGCCAATGATTCCCAGGCACAGGAGCTGCATGCCGCCAAACAGCGTAATGAGGCAGGCAAGGGAGGGCCATCCGCCTACGGGATCGCCCCAAACAAGCGTTTTGACCAGGATGACGATAAATCCCATGATGGCGATGAGGCAGAAGACGATACCCGTGAGGGCGGCGAGGGAGAGCGGCGCCGTGGAAAACGCGACGATGCCGTCGATGGAATAGAGGAGCAGCGACCAAAAGCTCCACTTGGTCTCGCCCGCGACGCGGTTGACGTTTACGTAGGGGAGCCATTTGGTCTTGAAGCCCACCCAGCCGTAAATGCCCTTGGAGAATCGGTTGTATTCGCCCATGGAGATGATGGCGTTGACCATAGGTCGCTTCATGAGCCTAAAATCGCGTGCTCCGTCGACGATGTCGGCCTTGGAAATGCGGTTGATGATCTTGTAGAACATACGGGCACAGAACGACCTGATGGGAGGCTCGCCTTCGCGGGTGGTCCTGCGTGTGGCGACGTTATCGTAGTCTTCGGTCTGCAAGATTTCGTACATCTGCGGCAGGAGCGAGGGCGGGTCCTGCATGTCGGCATCCATGGTGGCGACATAGTCGCCCTTTGCGTGCTGGAGTCCGGCGAGTAGTGCCGCCTCCTTGCCAAAGTTGCGCGAGAAAGAGTGCCAGCGGATGGCGTATGGATGCGCCGCCGCGGCTTCCGCCTTCATGACGGCGAGCGTTTTGTCTGCCGAGCCATCGTCGATGAGGACGGCTTCAAAGGAGATGCCGGGGTCTTGCCGGGTCATGATGCGAACGACGCCATCGAGCTCTTTGAGAAAGATCGGAAGTGATTCCTGCTCGTTGTAACTCGGTACGACGATGGAGATGAGCGGCATGGTGGTTTACCTCTCGCTTGGCTTGGAAGTAGGGTGGCCGGGCTGGTCGTCGTAGGCGTATTTGCTGTACACGTTGACCTCCCACTGCTTTTTTTCGACCTTTGCCACGGAATCGAGGATGAAGCCGGTCGCAAGGCTCAGACCGCACAGGAACATAAACGACGCGGCGAGCATGGCGGTGGGGAAGCGCGGAACGAGGCCGGTCTGGAAATACTCGACAACGATGGGCATGCCCAAGGCGAGGCCGATCACCGCAAACAGAAGCGCGACGAGGCTGAAGAACTTCAGCGGGCGGTAGTCCTTGAACAGCGTGCCGATCATCGCAACGACTTTAATGCCGTCGCTCACGGTATTGAGCTTGGACTCGGAACCTTCCGGACGGTCGCGGTACTCGATGGGCACATCTTTGATGCGCCAGCGGTGGTCGACGGCGTGGATCGAGAGCTCGGTTTCGATCTGGAAGCCCTCGGAAAGCACAGGGAAGGTTTTAACGAACGGGCGGCTCATGGCGCGGTAGCCGGTCATGACGTCATCGAAGCTGTAGCCATAGATCCACTTGATCATGGAGCGGACCAAATTATTACCAAAGCCGTGGAAGGCACGCTTGTTTTCCTCGGCATAGGTGCCATTTGAGAGACGATCGCCTACGGTCATGTCGGCTGTGCCGTTAAGGATGGGCTCGCAGAGGGCTTTGGACGCCTCGGCGGGGTAGGTGTCGTCTCCGTCGACCATCAGGTAGCAATCGGCGTCGATGTCGCGAAACATCTGGCGGCATACGTTGCCCTTTCCCTGACGGGGCTCAAAGCGGACCGTGGCGCCGTGTTCGGTGGCGATGCGTGAGGTATCGTCCGACGAGTTGTTGTCATAGACATAGACCGTCGCTTGCGGAAGCTCGCGGTGAAAGTCGTCGATGACTTTGCCGATCGTGAGCGCTTCGTTGTAGCAGGGGATGATGACGGCGATGGATTCAGAATTCACTCAATGCTCCTTATACATTCAATCCTTGAAAGTATAGCCGTTTGGGCTTGGCATCCTAAGATGTGGGTTAGTTCTCCAGTTTTGTTGCGCGAATCGTTTGCATGGCCGTCGGGTCTATACTGTTCGTTTGTCAACGATTACGAGTAAAGGAGTTGCATCCGTGTCGGATCAGACAAAGCAACAAGAAACTCGCAGTCTGCCTGCGACGTTTGCTAAGAACGAATTTGAGAAGGATGCGTTTATCCTTCGTCAGCTGGTTACCAAGGATTTTAAGATCAAGTATCGCCGTAGCGTTCTGGGCGTCGCATGGTCGGTTCTCAACCCGCTGCTGATGATGATCGTCATGGCCATCGTGTTCTCGACGATTTTTGGCCAGGGCCGCAATGGATCAATGACGCCCGAGATGTACCCGCTGTACTTGATCGTGGGTAACGTTACCTTTGCCGTCATGTCCGAGTCCACGAACCAGGCCCTAACGTCGATCGTGGGTGCTGCCCCTCTGCTCAAGAAGGTTAAGGTGCACCGCTGGGTCTTCCCGGTGCAGAAAGTGCTTTTCTCGCTGGTGAACTTTGCCTTCTCGCTGGTCGCCGTCGCCATCGTCATGCTGTGGTTCCGCGTTATGCCTTCTTGGCACCTGATTCTGCTGCCGGTTTGCCTGCTGCTGCTTATGTGCTTCTGCATGGGCCTGGGCATGATGCTCTCTGCCCTTACGGTCTTTTTCCGCGACGTTATGCATCTGTGGAGCGTAGTCATTACGGCGTGGACTTATATTACGCCCATCTTCTGGACGACTGACTATATTGCGCAAATGCCGCATCTCGTGCGTATCTTGATGTATGCGAACCCCATGTACAACTACCTGCAGTTTATGCGCGATATCTTTCTGTTCCAAACTACGCCCTCGCTTATGACGTTTGGTATGTGCGCTGCTTGGGCGGTCCTTGCGCTTGTTATTGGCTATACCGTGTTCCATAAGTCCGAGCGCAAGTTCATCCTCTACATCTAAGGAGTGCTGTGATGACTGAATCTGTTGTTGATTACAGCGAGCAGCCTCTGGCTGTCGAGGTCGACGACGTCACCATGATCTTTAACATGGCGTCCGAGTCGCTGACCAACCTCAAGGAGTACTTCATCAAGCTTGCCAAGCACGAGTTGTTCTTTGAGGAGTTTAGGGCGCTTAAGCATATTTCGTTTGATATTCATCGTGGCGAGGTCGTGGGTCTGGTTGGCACCAATGGCTCCGGCAAGTCTACGATGCTCAAGATTATCGCTGGCGTGCTTGAGCCAAGCGAGGGCAGCGTTAAGGTGCACGGTAACATCGCGCCGCTGATTGAGCTTGGTGCCGGCTTTGATCCCGAGCTGACCGCCCGCGAGAACATCTATCTGAACGGCGCCCTGCTCGGCTATACCAAGGAGTTCATCGACGTCAACTTTGACGGCATTATCGAGTTCGCTGAGCTTCAGAACTTTGTCGACATGCCGCTTAAGAACTTCTCCTCGGGCATGGTTGCGCGTATTGCCTTTGCAATCGCGACGATTACCGAGCCCGATATTCTGATCGTTGACGAGACGCTGTCCGTCGGTGATGTGTTCTTCCAGCAGAAGTGCGAGGCCCGCATCCAGCACTTTATCCAGAGCGGCGACGTGACGGTTCTGTTCGTTTCGCACTCCATGGAGCAGGTTGAGCGCATCTGCCAGCGTGCCGTTTGGATTGAGAAGGGTGACCTTCGCATGGATGGCCCGGTCGATGAGGTCTGCAAGGCGTACCGCGAGCAGTTCAACTAGGTTATAATTACTTGCGCCTGACAGGCTTGCGCTTGCTTGGGTGTGCGGTTATATGCTCCATTAGCTCAGTTGGATAGAGCAGGGGACTTCTAATCCCAAGGTCGACGGTTCGAATCCGCCATGGAGCACCATCGTTTATTAAGCCCGGACCGCTTGGAGGTCTGGGCTTTTTTCATCTTGTGTGCTGTGGTTTTGAAGGGTTCGCAATGGGAAGCAAAAGGCTCGACTGGATCGATATTGCAAAGGGGATCGCAATTATTCTGGTCATTGTGGGGCACACCGTCCCAAATCCCTCTCCCTTGCGGCACGCGATCTTCTCGTTTCACATGCCGGTGTTCTTTATTCTTGCCGGGTATACGTTTAGGCCGAAGCCGTGGCGCGAACTGCTGAGTGATTCGGTGTCGCGCCTGCTGGTGCCGTATGTGGTTCTTGCACTGGCGTGGCAGGTGCCGACGTTCTTGATGAGCGGCGCTCCTTTGACGAGCGGTACGCTGGTTGCGGGGCTTAAGACGCTTGTGTTTGCCTCGGGCGTTGATGTGCCTGGGTTTGGCGTTACCGCCGTTGGCATGGCATGGTTTTTGGCGGCGCTGTTTACGTCGCGCCTACTGTTTAATGTACTTGTGCGGCTGTTTGATCGCCGCGGGATTGGGGTAGTTTGGCAGGGTGTTGTCTGTGCCGCGATTGCCTTTTGCGGATTGAGCGTGTCTCGCTTAATGGGTGTTTACCTGCCGCTCGATTTGGATCTGAGCTGCTATATTGTGCTGCTGATGTGGGTTGGCTATACGGCGCGCCAAAGGGGGCTGGAGCCGAGCGTGAGCAAGCCTCTGCTGTTTATTGGAGCCGGTGTCGCTTGGCTTGTCCTTGGCGCGCTGAGTGGGCTTGAGCTTTCGAGCCGCCGCGTGGATGGGTTTGTGGTTGCGACAGTTGCCGCTCTTGCCGGCAGCTACTGCGTGTGCTGGGTTTCCATGGCGCTGGAGAAGTTGAAAGACGTGCCGGTTGTGGGATCCTTTGAGCGATCGCTCGTGTTCTGCGGACAGGCCAGTCTTGCCATCTTTGCAATCCACGCGGTCGATTGGTTTATTCCTTGGCAGACGATGCCGCTGCTTATGACGCTGCCAGTGCCATGGCTCTTTGCGTCGATTGTGCGCTGCGGGTGCGACATAGGGTTGGCGTACGTGATCAAGAAGGCGTAATTAAAAGCGGGGAGGACCAAGTTGGTCCTCCCCGCTGTCATTTATTCGGTAGTGTTGCAGGCTTACTTTTCGAGATGCTTTTCCAGCAGCTCCAACGCGTGGGCGTAGCCTTGGAGGCCTTCGCCGGTGATGGTGGCGAAGCAGGCCAGGCGTGCATAGCTCACCTGGCGGAAGTCCTCGCGTGTCTCTACGGCGCTGATGTGGACCTCCACAGCCGGGATGGCGACGGCCTTGAGGGCATCGAGGATCGCCACGCTCGTATGCGTATAAGCGGCCGGGTTGATGACGATGCCGTCGACCTTGCCGTAGGCCTCCTGGATCTTGTCGACGATGCTGCCCTCGTGGTTAGACTGGAAGACCTCGATCTCGTCGAAGCCCTGTGCGGCACCTGCCTCCTGGCAGATCTGCACTAAGCGGTCGTAGTTGCCGCTGCCATAGATGCCCGGCTCGCGAATGCCGAGCATGTTGAGGTTGGGGCCGTTGATGACGAGTGCTTTCATGGTTGCTTCCTTTGCGATTGGAAAACCACCACAAAGGCGCCTGTCCCCTTTGTGGTGGTTTTGGTTAGAGAGCGGGTGGGAGGGTGTCGAGGAGGGCTTGGGCGGTGTTGGCGGCGCAGTCGCGTGAGTCGATGATGTAGTCGGCCCAGGCGCGGTAGCGTGGCATGCGCTGCTTGGCCAGCTTATCGATCCCGTCGCGCGCGGTGATGGGGCGGCCCTTGTGGGCGAGCTCGTCGAGCTTGCGGTTGAGCATCACAATCTGGCTGTTCTGGTGCAGCAGCGGGTAGTTCTCGTCGCGCGTGACCACGCCGCCGCCGGTGGAAAGCACCAGGCCGCTGCGCTTGGAGATGTCGGCCAGCGCCGCCGTCTCCTGTTCGCGGAACGCCGCCTCGCCGCGCTCGACGATAAAGTCGGCGCAGGGCATGCCCAGGCGCTCCTCGAGGGCGCGATCCAGATCGATGTGCTCTCGCCCCGTGAGCAGGGCAATCTGCTCGCCCACACGGGTCTTGCCCGAGCCCGGCATGCCGATCAGCGCGATGTTCTGTTCGCGGCGTGACAGGCGCTCCGTTACGTCCAGAATGCGCTCGCGCGGAGTGACCTGGCCGGTGTAGCGCTCAACGGCTTGCGCCGCCTGGGCCACGAGCATGAGCAGACCGCCGATGCAGGGGATGTCGCGGCGCTCGGCCTCGAGCATGAGTCCCGTGCGGGCGGGGTTGTAGACAATGTCGATAACGCCCTCGAGCGCATCGAGCCCTTCGAGCGTGCATGGCGCGTCGGGGCAATGGGGGAACATTCCGGCGGGTGTGCAATTGACGAGCAGGGCGGCGTCGGACTGCTGCGCGATGTTGTCGTAGCTGACTTCGCTCGTACGGCCGACCGGCACGACGATGGCGCCCAGGTCTCCCAGCACCATACTTGCCGTGGTGCCGGCGCCGCCGGTGGCTCCGAGCACGAGGACCTTCTTGCCGGCAACCTCTACGCCCAACTCCTCGACCAGACACTGAAAACCAAAGTAGTCGGTGTTGTCGCCGCGCAAACAACCGTCAGGCAGGCGTGTGATGGTGTTGACGTTGCCCATTCGCTCGGCGAGCGGACTCAGCTCGTCCAGGTATTCCATGACGGCGCGCTTGTAGGGGATGGTCACGTTGGTGCCCTCCCATTCGTCACCCGTCATAAAAGCCTGGAGGTCCTCGGGCTCGCGCTCAAATCGTACGTACTCGAGCCCCGCGAGCTCCTTGTAGATGGTCGGGGTGTAGCTGTGGCCCAGCACACGGCCCAGCACGCCGTAGGGGCGGGTTGCGGCGACATCGGTCATCTAGAGCACCTCCGTGTAACTGCCAAAGTAGGTGAAGCTCTCGCACACGTCGTCGATGGAATCGAGCAAGTCGTCGAGGGCCTTGCTGCCAAAGGGGCAGTCCAGGTCAAAGTAGAACATAAACTCAAAGTCGTGCCCGGGGATGGGGCGGCTCTCGAGCTTGATGAGGTTGATATTGAGCGCGTAGAAGCGCTCGAGTACGCGATAGAGTGCGCCCGGCTCGTTGGCCGTGGTAATCATGAGCGAGGTGCGGTTGGCGCCGGGGTAGACGCGTGGCTCGCGGCTGATGACGACAAAGCGCGTGTAGTTGTTGTCCGAGTCCTGGATGTTGGGCTCCAGCACCTCCAGGCCGTAGAGTGCCGCGCAGCTGCGCGATGCGATGGCGGCAACATCGGTGCGCTCGGAGCTGGCGACCATCTCGGCCGACATGGCCGTGTTGGGGTATTTGGTGGCGTGCAGGTCGTGGGCTTCGATAAAGCCGGCGCACTGGGCGATAGCCTGGCCGTGGCTATAGACCTCGTGCACGTCGGCGAGCTTGGTGCCGGGTTTGACGAGCAGATTGTGGTCGATCTTGAGACGCAGCGAGCGCACGATATGGAAATCGAACTGGGCGAGCAGGTCGTAGACGGCGTTAACCGAGCCGGCGGTGGAGTTCTCGATGGGCAGCACGCCAAACTCGCAGAAGCCGTCGCGCACGGCGCGCATGACGCCCTCGAAGGTCTCGAAGAACGCGATGTCGGGCACGTCAAAGAGCTTGCATGCGGCGATCTGGCTGTAGGCGCCTTCGACGCCCTGGCAGGCAACGGTGGCCGTTTGAGGGAAGGGCGTGTCGGAGGCTGCAGCCGTGGCGTGGGCCTTTTGCGAGACGGTAATGCCCTTGAGTTCGTTGATGTAGCGCTGCTGCTCGGCCTTGCTCATGCTCATGAGGAGACGGAACAGGGTGATGGTCTGCGCCTCGTAGCGCTCGGGCGCGCGGCTGGCGAGGTTGTTGAGCTTGGAGCGCTCACGGGCGGGGTCGAAGACGGCCTTGCCCATCTCGATTTTTGACTTGGCGACCTCGGTGGCAATGTCCATGCGCTCGACAAAGCTGTTGAGGAGCGTGGTGTCGATGCCATCGATGGCCTGGCGGATGTCAGCAAGGTCCATGGAGACCCCTTTCACGTGTCGGGGGATGTTGAGGGGTGGGTAGTTAGCGCTGGGCGGCGTCTTCGAGGAGGGCGTCCCAGATGGCGAGGGCGGCGGCTGCTTCGGCTACGGGGACAGCTCGGGGGACGATGCAGGGATCGTGGCGGCCGTGGACCGAGAGCTCGGCATTTTCCATAGCGTCCATGTCCACCGTCTGCTGCTCGCGGCCAATTGAGGGCGTCGGCTTTACGGCCATGCGCCACATGACGGGAGCGCCGGTCGAAATACCGCCCAGGATGCCGCCGGCGTTATTGGATTCGACCTCGATCTCGCCGGTTTCGGCATCGATTCGATACGGATCGTTGTTCTCGCTGCCGCGCATGGCGGCCACGGCAAAGCCCATGCCGAACTCCACGCCCTTTACGGCGGGAATGCCAAACGCGATTTGCGCGATGCGGTTCTCGATGCCGTCGAATATGGGGTCGCCGATGCCTGCGGGAAGCCCGTAAATGCCGCACTCCACGATGCCGCCGATGCTGTCGAGTTCGTCGCGCGCGGCTAGGATCTCCTCACGCATGCGGCCGGCTGCGGCGGCGTCAATGCACGGCAGATCGTTCGTAAGGATCGCCTTGCGGTCGGCCTCGCGATAGACCATATCGTCCATCGGCAGGTCGGAGATGCCGCCGATCTGCGCCACATGCGCCATCACTTTAATGCCGCAGGCCTCGAGTGCCTGCAGCGCAATGCCGCCGGCGATGCATAAGGGGGCCGTTAGGCGGCCGGAGAAATGACCGCCACCGGCGACATCGTGCATGTTGTGATACTTCACGCGCGCAGGGAAGTCCGCATGTCCGGGGCGGGGCTTGCGGCGCAGCTCGGAGTAATCCTTGGAGCGCGTGTTGGTGTTCTCGATAATCGCGGCGATGGGCGCGCCGGTGGTATGTCCATCGACCACACCGGCGATGATGTGGGCGGCGTCGGCCTCGCGGCGTTTGGTCGCGGTCTCGTCGCGACCGGGGGCACGACGGTCGAGGAAGGCCTGCAGCTGCTCCTGGTCAACAGCGATGCCCGCCGGAATGCCATCGAGGGAGCAGCCGATGGCGGGGGAGTGCGACTGACCGAAGATGCTTAAATGCAAGACGTTGCCAAAGGTCGAGGACATGCTATTCCTCCTCGAGTGTGACCTTGCCGCCCAGCAGGCGGTAGTGGTCGAAGAAATCGGGATAGGACTTGTTGACGGCCTCGGCGCCGTGGATCACGACCTCGCCGGTGGCGCGGCTCGCGGAGATAGCGGCCATCATGGCGATGCGATGGTCGTTGTGCGAATCGACCTCGCCGCCGGTGAAGGCATCGACACCCTTGATGATGAGGTCATCGCCGGCAATGCGCACCTGCGCGCCCAGCGCGGTGAGCTCGCGGGTGGTGGTGGCCAAGCGATCGGATTCCTTGATGCGTAGGCGGGCGCAATCGCGAATAAAGGTGCGGCCTTGCGCCAGCGATGCCACGGCCGAGATTACGGGCACCAAGTCGGGGATGTCGTGGGCACTCATCTCAAAGCCGGCGAGCTTGTCGGACTGCACGGTGGCGGCGTTGGTGGAGCGCACGATGCGGGCGCCAAAGCGCGAAAGCGCGGCAAGCACGTTACGGTCGCCCTGTGCGGAGCTTAGCGACACGCCCTCGACGGTGATTGGGTCGGTGCCGATGGCACCGGCGCACAGCCAAAAGGCAGCGTTGGACCAGTCGCCCTCGACGGCTACGCTGCCGGGCGTGCGGTACGAGCCGCTGCTCACGCGGAAGTTCGTGACCTCGGGCTGGCCGTCCTTGGCCGGAATACGCTCGACGTTGACCTCGACGCCAAAGGCCTTCATGGCCTGGATCGTCAGGTTGATGTAGGGACGGCTCTCAATGAGGCCGGTTACCTGCACGCAGGAGGGCTGGGCCAGCAGCGGGGCTGCCAGCAGAAGGCCGGAGATATACTGCGAGCTCACGTTGCCCGGAAGCACAAAGGTGCCCGGGCGCATGCGGCCGCTCGTCTTGAGCGGAAAACCGCCCAGACCCTGTAGGTCGCAGCCGGCGGCGATGATCTCGTCCGAGAGCGGGGAGAGCGGGCGGGCGCCCAAGCGCCCCTGACCCACAAAAGTTGCTTCTGCACCCAGCGCGCAGGCGACAGGCAGCATAAAGCGGAGCGTGGAGCCGCTTTCACCGCAGTCAAGCGTGCCGCCGGCAAGGGCCTTGAGCAGGCCAAACTCAACACTCTTCATGGTGGGGTGGACCTGGAAGCCGTCCTCGACGGTCTCGATGCGAGCACCCAGGGCCGTAAGGCAACGCACCGTGGCCTCGATGTCGGCGCAGGTGGTATTGCAGGTGACGTGTGTCTCGCCGTTGGCAAGCGCAGCGCAGATGATCAGGCGATGCGCCATCGACTTGGACGCGATGGCGGGAACGGTGCCCTTGAGCGGGGACGGGGTGATGCGGGCTAGCATGCGGATGCGTCTCCCTTCTGGCCGAGGCCCTCGGCAATGAGTTCGTGGAAAGTGGAAAGCGGTGTGCGGTCGATGCTGCAGCGGCCAATGCCGTGCGGAATCACCAGGTCGATGGTGTCGCCCGCGCGCTTCTTGTCGTGGAGCGCCTCGGCAAAGACGGTATCGGCATCTAGGTCGCAGCGGGTCTTGAGGCCATGGCGGGCGCAGAGCTCCTCAATACGACCGGGCAGTGCAGCATCGCAAGCGCCGTGCAGGGCCGCGGCGCGCGTGATGATGCCCATGCCGATCGACACGCAGTTGCCGTGTCCCAGCTCAAAGTGCTCGCAGGCCTCGACGGCGTGTCCGGCGCTGTGTCCAAAGTTGAGGAGCTTACGCTGGTTGGTTTCGCGCTCGTCGGCGACGACCACGGCGCGCTTGATGTCGATATTGCGGGCGATGATGAGCGCTACGCGGGCCACATCGCGGTTGAGCAGCTCCAGCGTGAGCGGGGTCTTCTCCAGCTCGGCGAAAAGCTCCGGGTCGGCGATCACGGCGTGCTTGACGACCTCGCCGCAGCCGTCGGCGAACTGCTCGGGCGTGAGGGTGGCCAGGCACCCCACGTCGGCAATAACCACGCTCGGCTGCCAAAAGGCGCCGGCCAGGTTCTTGCCGGCAGCCAGGTCTATGGCGGTCTTGCCGCCCACCGACGAATCCACCATGGCGAGCAGGCTCGTGGGGATCTGCACAAACTTGCAGCCGCGCATGTAGGTGGCGGCCACAAAGCCCGCCACGTCGCCCACGACGCCGCCGCCGAGTGCCACGATCACGTCGGAGCGCGAAAGCTCGTGCTCGGCCACAAACTCCAAAATGGCAACGTAGGTCTCAGCGCGCTTATGGGCCTCGCCGGCCTCGAAGGTGCAGATGCTCACCTCGTAGCCTGACGCCTCCAGGCTCTGCTTAACGGGCATCTGGTAGAGCGGGCCCACGTTGGTGTCCGTCACGATGACGGCCTTGGTGCCGCCGGCGGTGGCGCGCACGAGCGGCCCCGCCTGCTCCAGCAAAAACGTGCCAACATGCACCTGGTAGGGGCGTGCAGTGTCGATATCGATGGTAATCGCCATAAGCTTCGGTCCTTTCGACCTGGCGTGATGGGTTGTCTAGTGGGAGGCCTCGTCGTCGAGTGCGCGCTTAATGCGGTCGCCCTCGGCAAGGAGATTCTCCAGATAGCGCTGGTCGCGGTCCTTGAGCGCGCGGCTGTAGGCGCCAAGCGATTCGATCAGATGGTCGATCTCGAAGGCGAGCGCGTCGGCGTCGTCGATCATGAGCTCGGACCACATTTGCGGATTGAGGTGCGCCACGCGGGTGAGGTCGCGGTAGCTGCCGGCCGAAAAGCCGTGGTGGACCTGAGCGGTCGGGCTCTTAACATAGGCGTTGGAGACGACGTGCGCGAGCTGGCTCGTAAAGGCGATGACGCGGTCGTGCTCGGCGGCGCTGGTCACGCTGAACTTGCCAAAGCCCAAGGGGCGTACCATCTCGCGCACCTGGCCCAAAAGCTCCAGTTTGAGCGCATCGTCCACCGCGGGCGGTACGAGCACGAGCGGGGCGCCCTGGAACAGGTCGGCGCGGGAGTGCGCATAGCCCGAGTACTGCGTGCCCGCCATGGGGTGCGCGCCCACAAAGTAAAAGCCGTGCTCGCGGGCAAGCTCAAAGGCGCGCTCGCACACGATGCCCTTGACGCCCACCGTGTCGATCACCACGGGGCCCATGATGGCCTCGGTGTCGGTGGCGTCGGCGAGCGCCTGGGCGTGCGCCTCGAGCCACTCGATGCATGCCTCGGGATAGCAGGCAAGGACGATGATGTCGCATTCGCCGAGCGTCTTGTCGTTAAGCTCTCCGGCGACAGTGCCCATGCTGGCGGCCGTCATGACATCGTCATCGGGGTCCCAGGCCAGCACGCGGACGCCCGCCTGCGCATAGCCGCGGGCAAAGCTGCCGCCGATGAGGCCCAGGCCGACGATGCCGGCGCACTTGGGGCCGCCCTGGTTAACGCGCGCGTTTCTCACTGTACCCATGGGCTACTCCATGGTCTCTTGGCAGACGACCTCGCGGATGGCGCGGATGCGGCGCATGGTGTCGTCGAACTGGTCGGGGGTGAGGGCCTGAGCGCCGTCGGACCATGCGCGGCTCGGCTCGTCGTGGACCTCGATCTCCAGGCCGTTGATGCCGCAGGCGGTCGCGGCGAGCGCCATGGGCTCAACGTAGCGGGTGTAGCCGGTGGCGTGGCTGGGGTCGGCGACGACGGGCAGGTGCGACAGGTGGTGCAGCACCGGCACGGCATTGAGGTCGAAGGTGTTGCGGGTGCGGGTCTCGAAGGTGCGGATGCCGCGCTCGCACAGGATGACGTTGTCGTTGCCCTCGCTCATGATGTACTCGGCGGCCATGAGCAGCTCATCGATCGTGCCGGACATGCCGCGCTTAAGCAAGATCGGAGTCTTGGTCTTGCCGACCTCTTTGAGCAGAGGGAAGTTCTGGGCGTTGCGGGCGCCGATCTGCATGACGTCGATTTTCTTGTCCAGGAAGACCTGCACGTCGCGCGGGTCCATGATCTCGGTGACGATCGGCATGTCGAGCTCGGCAGACGCCTCGCACAGCAGGTCCAGACCGGCGGGGCCCATGCCCTGGTAGGCGTACGGGGAAGTGCGGGGCTTGTAGGCACCGCCGCGCAGCATCGTGGCACCGGCGGCCTTCACGCGGCGGGCGATGCGGATGAGGTTCTCGCCCTCGACGGAGCACGGGCCGGCGATGACCTGGAACTGATCGCCGCCGATCTTGACGCCGTGGCCGCAGTCGATGACGGAGTCCTCGGGGTGGAACTTGCGGTTGGCGCGCTTGAACGGCTCGGAGACGCGCTGCACGCGCTCGACGACATCCATGGACTCGAGCAGGAACGGGTCGATCTTGGTCGTATCGCCCACCAGGCCGATGATCGTCTCATTCTCGCCGCGCGAGACATCGGTCTTCAGGCCCTTTTTCTCAATCCAGCTGACGATATGGCTGACGGCCTCGTCGCTGGCGCTCTCTTTTAAAATTGCAATCATGGTGTGCCTCTCACCTCGATGGATAACCCTTGCAAAAACGGCCCGCATCGCGAGCCGTGTACATATGGTGCATGAGAGTTTATACTATCTGACTCGCTTTTGCCTTCTAAAGTGGGCCGTTGAGCCGCGTCTTCCTCGGAATTGCAAAGCTTTTTCTTTTATTTTGATAGCCCGTGGTGCACTTGGGTATAATGCCAAACGTTGGCCCTATTAGCTCAGGGGATTAGAGCGTCTGCCTCCGGAGCAGAAGGCCGTTGGTTCGAATCCAACATGGGGCACCATCGAACGTGAGACCGTCCGAACCTCGCATGGTCCGGGCGGTTTTTCTTATACCGACGCGACGTGATGGGACGTGGTATGGCAGCAACGGATATCGAGCGCGGACTCTCGACCGCCGAGGTCGAGGAGCGCATCGCCGCCGGTAAGATCAACCGCAACATGGAGCTCAAGACCAAGTCGGTCAAAGAGCTCATCATCGAGAACCTCTGCACGCTGTTCAATTTGATCAACGTGATCTTGGCGTTCCTGGTCATTTTGACCGGTTCGTTTAAGAATCTGACGTTCCTGTTCGTGGTGTTCCTCAATACCGCTATTGGCGTCATTCAGTCCATGCGTTCCAAGAAGATGGTCGATAAGCTCACGCTGCTGACCTCCAAGAAGGCCATCGCGGTGCGCGACGGCTCCGAGGTGGAGCTCGACCTGGACCAGATCGTGCTCGACGACATCATCCGCCTGGGGCGCGGCGACCAGATCCCCGCTGACGCCGTGGTGGTTTCGGGCGAGGCGCTCGTGAACGAGAGCCTGCTGACGGGCGAGAGCGATCTTATTAAGAAACAGCCCGGTTCCGAGCTCATGAGCGGCAGCTTTATCGACTCGGGTCTGCTGCGCGCCCGCGTGATCCATGTCGGCGCCGACAACTACGTGGCCAAAATTAATAACGAGGCCAAGTACGTCAAAAAGGTCAATTCCGAGATCATGAACGCGCTTAACGCCATCGTGCGCTTTGCGAGCATCATCATGATCCCGCTCGGTTTGGCGTTGTTTGCCTCGAGCGTGAGCGAGCTGTGGGATGCCGCGGGAACCCCAGGCAATAGCGCGCTTTCGTGGTGCTTCTCCGAGCTGTTGGCTGGTCATGTGCCTTCGTCGGCGCTGCTGTCCACGGTGGGCGCCCTGCTGGGCATGATCCCGCAAGGCCTGGTGCTGCTGACCTCGTCGGTGCTCGCCATCGCCACGGTGCGCCTGGCCCGCCGCAAGGTACTCGCGCAGCAGCTCTACTGCATTGAGACGCTCGCGCGCGTCGACGTGCTGTGCCTGGACAAGACGGGCACCATCACGTCGGGCCGCATGGAGGTCGAGGGTACCTATCCGCTGCCGGTCGAGGGTATGGGTGCGGGGGAGGGCGACGCCGCCGTTCCCGTCGATACCACGGTGCTCGATTTTGCGCTGGCTAACGTCGCACGTGCGACCTCGGCCGATGCCAACGAGACCTGTCAGGCGCTGCTCAACTATTACGCCGACCGTCCGGTCGAGGTGTCCGAGCCGCTGTCGGTCATTCCGTTCTCGTCTTCCAAAAAGTGGAGCGGCGCGTCGTTTGCACAGGGCTCATATGTGATGGGTGCGGCGCAGTTTGTGCTCTCTGATCGTGCGTTTGCCCAGGTCGAGAACCGTGTCGCCGAGCTTGCCGATACCTGCCGCGTGCTCGTGGTGGCGCGCGTTGACGGCTTTACGCCCGATGGCGATATGGTGGGCGAGGCCGAGCCCGTGGGCTTTGTGACCATACGCGACGAGATCCGTACCTCGGCGGCCGAGACCATCGGCTACTTTAACGAGCAGGGCGTGACTCTCAACGTGATCAGTGGCGACGACCCGCGTACGGTGTCGTCGATCGCGCGCGTGGTGGGCGTGCCGGGGGCGGACGCTTATGTGGACGCCACGACGCTCGATACGCCGGCCAAGCTCGATGCCGCAGTGGACCGCTACCATGTCTTTGGTCGTGTGACCCCGCAGCAGAAGCGCGAGCTCGTGCAGGCGCTCAAGCGCCGCGAGCACACCGTGGCCATGACGGGCGACGGCGTCAACGACGTGCTGGCGCTCAAGGAGGCCGACTGCTCCGTGGCCATGGCGGCCGGCTCCGATGCCGCGCGTAACGTGGCCGAGATCGTGCTCGTCGACAACGACTTTGCCTCGATGCCCGCCGTGGTGGCCGAGGGCCGTCGCTCCATCAACAACCTGCAGCGTTCGGCTTCGCTGTTCCTGACTAAGACGCTGTTCTCGATGGGCCTGGCGGCGCTGTGCATCGCACTGCCGCCGTACCCTTTCGAGCCGATTCAGATGACGCTCATCAACTTCTTCTGCATCGGCGCGCCGGGCTTTGTGTTGGGCCTGGAGCCCAACAATGCTCGTGTGAAGGGGTCGTTCCTGACGAACGTGCTCAAGCGGGCACTGCCGGCGTCGCTTGCGGTCATTTTGGCCGCGGCGCTCGATATCTTTGTGGCGCGCGTGTTTGGCTTTAACCAGCTCACGCTGTCTACGATGTGCCTACTTACGTCGTGCGCGGCGAGTGTCAGCCTGATCTGGCGTATCTCGCAGCCCCTCACGCCCTTACGTGTGGCGCTCTTTGTGTTTGTAGTTGCCGGCATCCTGACGGGCGTTATCGGATTCCCGAAGCTGCTGTCTATTGCCAACCTGTCGATGGGCCAGATGGTTATCTTGGCTGTCATCGTGGTCATCACCTGCTCGGTGTTCTTTAAGCTCGCCACGATGATGGATTCGCTCAAGCCGCGTCGTCGTCATGCCGCAACTGGTTTTGGCCGCGGTGTGCGCGTCCGCTTGGGTCGCGGTGGCGGCAAGGTGAGCTCGACGGGTTCGACGGCCGAGCGTTTTGCCAAGCGCGTCGCCGCCGACATGGCGCAGCGCCGCGAAGCTCGCACCGTTCGTGAGGCCGAGGCCCGCGCACTCGAGGGCGTGGCCCAGGCCCAGCCCAAGAAAAAGAAGAGTACCGGAGTCAAGCGCTCCCGCGTAACCAAGTCCGCCCAAGGCATCAAAGTCTCGATGCCGAGCAAAAAGAAGAAGTAACTACGCGCCCTGGCGATGTTGAATTGGTGCCTTGCTCCTGTGGGGCCTTGGCGATGTTATGCTCTAACCTCGATTGTTTGAATTGCTTCGAAAAGAGGATGCCGTGATCTGTCCGCATTGCCTTAAGACCATCGAGGACGGCGCCTCGTTCTGCCCCTACTGCAACGCCTATGTGGGTCCGGGCGATGGTCCCGAGCACACCGAGTTCGTGTTCTGTGAGGGCTGCGGTGCCCGTCTTTCTCCGCATGATCGTACGTGCCCCAAATGCGGACGCCCCGCTCCGGGTATCCTCTCCGAGGACGCGGCCGCATCCGACCTGGCAGCGGGCCGCACGGCGGGCTTTCCGCGCCTAACGCAAGAGCAGATCGATACCGAGGTGCCGCATGCGCCGGCCTCTGCCGCTGCGGTGCTTTCGGACGCCGCCGACCCCAATGAGACCTGCGTGCTGCCGGCTTTCGATAAGGATTTCGGTATCCCCAAGGTCGATATTCCCATGCCCGTTTCCCTGCATGACGATGCTCAAAAACCCAAGCGCAAGGTGCACCCCGACGAGGACGCCTATCACAAGCACAAGCGTCATATTCCCAAGTCGCTTATCGTAATCGCGGTCCTTGCCGTCGTTTGCGGCGGTGCCTATTGGTTCGTGACGACCGATCCCATGGGTGTTATGCCCGGCTTCTACGACCAGTTTGGCCAAGCTGCACAGACCACCTTCCCCACGCGCCAAAAGGGCGAGGCCACTGAGGACGATACCAAGCAGGACGATTCTGCGGAGGTGGTCCAGGAAGAAACCGTGCTCACCGATGATCAGCTCTATACCAGGCTCGACGGTCTGTATCAGACCATCGTGTCCTACGCTGACGAGGACCAGATCGGCGAGGTCATCGATTCCTTTAACAACGGCTATCTCCGAACGCCGCTGTCCACCCGTCAGGAGCTGTCGCAGAGTGCCTACGCCCTGCGCGACCAGATCAAAAAGACGCAAGATGAGCTCAACAACCTTAAGTACCAGGACGATACGGTCTATGCGGATGACATCGCCCACTTAAAGCAGCTTGCCGAGTGGATGTATGAGCGCGTTGACGTGATCTGCCAGAGCTGGGATATCTCGCTGGCCATTCCCGATGGCGAGTCGATGAGTTCCCACCAAAGCGAGATCCTGGCGCCCATCGCGCAGGGTGGCAACAGCGCGCTGAACCAGTACGATGCCAATGTGGGTTCCTGGAAGCCGCAGCAGCGTTCCTAAAATTAGTTCGCCATAGTCGGCATAACCTACGTGCGCAATTGATGTAAGCCCGTGCTTATTGCTACAATTCGTACAAATATGCTTTAAACGCACGAGGAAGGAACCACATGTTTGGTTTTAAGAAAGAGCTCTACACGCCCGAGTATCAGCTTGTCGGCGACGAGTGCGCCGTAATCGAGACGTCGAAGGGTACCATCAAGGTCAAGTTTGACGGCGAGGGCGCTCCCATTCATGTCGCGAACTTCTGCGAGCTTTCCACGATGGGCTTCTATGATGGCCTTAAGTTCCATCGCTATGTGCCCGGTTTTGTTATCCAAGGTGGCGACCCCAATACCCGCGACATGTCCGGCGCCGACGTCGCCGCCGGTCTTGAGGGCCCCGACGGCATGCCCGGCACCGGTGGCCCCGGCTACTGCATCAAGGGCGAGTTTGCCACCAATCCGCGCAACAGCCATGTCGATGGCGCCCTTGCCATGGCACGCTCCATGGATCCCGATTCCGCGGGTTCGCAGTTCTACTTCTGCCTGGGTGCCCAGCATAACCTCGATTCCGGTTACACCGTCTTTGGTACCACGGTCGAGGGTCTCGATGTGATTTCGCAGCTGCGTGCCGGCGACGAGATCGTCCATGTCGAGATTGTTCACGAGTAAAGGGGACTTTCTTGAATAGCCAGCTGATCCAACAGGGCCGCGCCGCTTACCGCGCGGGTGATTTTTCCGCTGCAGCCCAGATGCTTGGGGCGGCAAAGACTCCCGATGAGATTATGGGCGAGGCCGATCACCTTCGTGGCAACGCCTTGATGCACCTTGGCATGTATGCCGAGGCCGCCGAGGCCTATGCCGCCGCCCTCAACGACGGTACCTACGGCAAGCGCGGCGCGCTGCTCACCAACCGCGGCAAGGCGCTCGCTGCCGTGGGCGACTACACGACGGCCGCTCAGGCGTTCTCTGCCGCTACGCAGGATGCTTCCTATGCCACGCCGTTCAAGGCCTATCTGGGCCTGGGCAATGCGCTGTTCCAGTCGGGCGACTATGCCAACGCGGGAACCGCCTTCCGTCAGGCTGCCATCGACGGCGCCAATCCGGCTCCTGCCGCCGCGCTCGGCGAGCTCGGTCGTTGCTTCATTAAGCTCGGCCGTCCGGCGGATGCCGTGGAGACTTACCGCACGGCTATCGACTTTGCCGGCCCCCGCGACGACACGCGTGCGCTCAACGCCGGCATGGGTCAGGCGCTTTCTGCCGCCGGCCGTCCCTCCGACGCACTCGACGCCTTTAATGCCGCTACTGCCGATGGCATCTACCAGCTCACCTCCGAGCAGGCCGATGAGCTTGCCCGCGTGCACGATTCGCTTGCCGCGCTGTCTGCCCAGACGGCTATGGCCACGGCTCCGGCGCCCGCGATGGACGCTCCTGCCGTCGATCCTCTCGATCCTACGGGCGCGACCGGTCAGTTTATGCCCGATCCCTCGGACACCGGCTTCTTTACGCTGTCCGAGTCCGAGATGGTCCAGCAGGACCGTCAGGATCGTAAGCAGGCCAAGGTCCGTCGTCGCCATCGCCATACGGGTCTTAAAGTCTTCATCGTTCTGCTTCTGCTTATTTTGATCGCCGCGGGCGGTCTGGGCTTTGCCTACACGCGCGGCTTTGGCTTCCCGTCTCAGGAGTCTGTCGTTACCGATCTGTTCCAGGCTGCCGGCGACGGTGACGCCGCAAAGGCCGAGTCTTGCCTGGCCTCGAGCCTGTCCGAGGACGCTAAGTCGATGATCATCTCCTCGATTCCGCAGGGTGCCACCGTGTCCGTCGAGGGCATGGATCAGTCCATGACCGAGACGACCGCCAAGGTGAAGGCATCGCTGTCCAAGGGCGGCGAGCAGGAGTACACCGTCAAATTCGTGCGCTCCGACAACCATATCGGCTGGGCCGTTTCTTCGCTTGATATGGATTTCTCGGCTGCTGACAACCAGTAGTGACCTTATGGGATTTAGCTTTGCCCGGCGCTTCACCGCAAGTGAGGCGCCGGGCTTGCGCTAGTATGATGAGCTAGTAGTTTTCCAGCAATCATCCAACACATCAGGAGTTGCGTTGTTTTCTTTGATGGATATGTTCTTCGGTAGCTATGCGGGCGATCTTGCCATCGACCTCGGCACCGCCAATACGCTTGTCTCCGTGCGCGGCAAGGGCATCGTCATTCGCGAGCCCTCCGTTGTCGCCATCGACAAGAACGACGAGCGCATCTTGGCGGTCGGTATCGAGGCAAAGCGCATGCTCGGCCGTACGCCCGGCAACATCGTGGCCGTTCGTCCCCTGAAGGACGGCGTCATCGCCGACTTTGATGTTACCGAGGCCATGCTTCGCTACTTTATCGACAAGGCGTCCGAGAAGCGCTATCCGTGGACTCCGCGTCCGCGTGTTGTCGTCTGCGTTCCCTCCGGTGTCACGTCGGTCGAGAAGCGCGCTGTCTTTGAGGCCACGATCCAGGCCGGTGCCCGCCAGGCCTATCTGATCGAAGAGCCCATGGCGGCTGCCATCGGCGCCGACCTGCCCGTCGAGGAACCCACCGGCTCCATGGTCATCGACATCGGTGGCGGTACCACCGAGGTTGCCGTTATCGCTATGGGCGGCATCGTCGTCTCGCAGTCCATCCGTATTGCCGGCGACGAGTTCGATCAGGCCATCCTCACGCACGTTCGTGATGCCTACAACCTGGCCATCGGCGAGCGTACGGCAGAGGACATCAAGATCAAGGTCGGTTCCGCCGTGCCGCTCAAGGACGAGCTCGACGTTGAGGTCAACGGCCGCGACGTGATCACCGGTCTGCCCAAGACCGTGCGCATCGAGAGCGAGGAGATTCGTCGCGCGCTCAACAAGCCGCTCGACGAGATGGCCAAGGCCGTCAAGGACGCACTCGACGCTACGCCTCCCGATCTTGCCTCGGACCTTATGTACTACGGCATTTTGCTGACCGGTGGCGGCGCGCTGCTGCGCGGTCTCGACGTGCGCCTGCGCGATGAGACCGGTGTTTCGGTCAACGTTAGCCCCACGGCGCTCGATAACGTCGTTAACGGCTGTGCCCGCGTGCTCGAGGCCAATGCGTTTGATGGCGGCTTCGTCCAGACCAATGCTTAATTTCCAAAAGGTGGATTCCATTTGGCACGATCTTCGGGTTTCTCCACAAATCTGAATACCAAGCGACAATCAACGGGTATGCGCCCGTTGATTGTTTTCAGCCTGATTTCGGTGTTGCTGCTCACGTTTTACATCCGCGAGGGCGAGGCAGGACCGATTCATGCCGTGCGCTCGGGCGTGACGACGATTACCTCGCCGGTGCGCTTTGTGGGCTCGGCTGTGGCGGCTCCCTTCAATGCGATCGGTAACGTGTTCTCTAACCTTACGGCGTCGCAGGACACGCTTGACGAGCTTAAGAAGCAAAACGAGGAACTGACCTCTAAGGTTGCCGAGCTCTCCGAGGCTCAAAAGACCGCCGAGCGACTGGAGGGGCTGGTCGGCCTGCAGTCGACCTACAACCTCAAATCAACCGCAGCTCGTATCGTCGGCGCTTCGTGCGATGCCTGGACCTCGACCGTCACCATCGATAAGGGTTCTGCCGACGGTCTTACCATCAACATGCCTGTGACGAGTTCTGCCGGTGTCATAGGCCAGATTATCGAGGTCTCGGCCAAGACGTCCACCGTGCGCCTGATTGGCGATGAGAACTCGGGCGTGTCCGCTATGGTGCAGGACACGCGCGCCCAGGGCATGCTGCAGGGTCAGGCTGACGGCACGCTGCGTCTTGAGTACGTGAGCGTCGATTCCGACGTTAAGGTTGGCGACATCATCGTGACCTCGGGCATTGGCGGTGTGTTCCCCAAGGGTCTACCGCTCGGCACCGTCTCGTCTGTTGAGAAATCGGCTAACGACGTGTACTACACCATTGTGGTGCGCGCCCAGACGACGGCCGAGAACAACGAGGAAGTGCTGGTCATTACCTCGCTGACCGACGAACAGTCGGCCTCGGATGAGGACGTGAACACGGCCAACAGCACGCCGCAGGGAACGTCGCGCGATGCTGCGACCAAGACGAAGGACGAGAGCCCGGATGACAGTTCCGACACGTCCGAGACGACCGATTCCGGCTCGAGCGAATAGGGGGCATGTCCATGGATCTACACGAGCAGGGGATGAGCTCCCGCACGTTTGTAATCGCCGCCATTGTGTGCGTGCTGCTGCAGGCAGGCCTGGCACCGCAGATCTCCATTGCGGGCGGTCGCGTCAACTTTATGATTATCCTGGTGTGCCTAAGCGTGTTCTCGGGCGACCCGACCCGTGCCGTCGTGTGCGGTTTTTGCAGCGGCTTGTTCTATGACCTTTCCGCTGCCGTGCCGGTGGGCGTTATGTCGCTCCTGCTGACCGTGGGTTCTTTTGCCCTGGTGCATAGCGCTGCCGGTCAGACGGGCGGTGCCCCGAGTGCGCGCGGCATCACGGTGGGCGCCTTCGCGTTCGTCATTAATGTGATCTACAGCATCATCTTGCTGTTTATGGGTTTGGAGACGAGCTTTGTCGTGGCGATCTTCGGCCATGCGCTGCCGTCTTCGATCCTGACGGGTCTGGTTGCCATTCCGTTTTTGATGTCCGGCGTCGTGCCGCAGTCCGGTTATGGATTCTCCGCACGTGGCGGACGCCAGACGGGCATGCGCTTTAAGCCCAAGACCCGTAAGCTCAAATAGGGGAGGCTCGTAGATGTCTTCCCAGATGACGGTTATTATCGCCGGTATCGTGCTGGTTGTGGCCATCGTGGTCGCACTGGTCATTATGCGTCGCGGCGATTCTCGTTTTACCTACGATACGCAGCATGGGACGGCCCCGCGCGCCACCGAGGGCGAGGGCAATACCGCGGCGACCGCCTTTAAGGGCCGCTTCTCCATCCTCACCACGGGTGTGGGCGCGATGTTCGCGGCGCTTGCCGTCAAGCTGTGGGGCATGCAGATGGTCTCGTCGGACTATTACGAAAAGCAGGCTAATAGCAATCAGACGCGCACCGTTACCACACCCGCTGTGCGCGGCCGCATCCTCGACCGCAATGGCGTGGCGCTTGTCCAGAACCGTCCCTCACTTGCTGTCGTGGCCTACCGCGACCTTGCCGAGGATGAGGTTCTGGTTCGCCATCTTGCCAACGTGCTCGGTATGCCCTACGTGGCGGTGCTGCGCAATATTCAGGACAATTCCGAGGGCGCTCAGAGCCTGCATACCATCGCGACGGACGTCCGTCGCTCCACGGTTGCCTATATTCAGGAGCACGCCGGCGAGTTCCCGGGCGTCAAGATTGCCGAGCGTACCGAGCGCCAGTATCCATATGGCGAGACGGCATGCCATATCTTGGGCTATACCGGCACCATTACCTCCGAGCAGCTCGAGGCCCAGAATAAGAAAACCTCTGGTGATGATGATGCTTCTGCTGGCCGGATTACGTACCAGTCGGGCGATATCGTGGGCCAGGCGGGTGTTGAGAGCTACTACGAAAACCTGCTGCAGGGTATTCGTGGCGAGCAGACCGTCAAGGTCGATGCCTCGGGCAATGTGACCGGTCAGGCCGGCGCCGTGCCCGCCAAGGCCGGCTCCGACATTAAGCTCACGCTCGATCTTAAGATCCAACAGGCCTGTGAGACGGCGCTGGCGAGCGCCATCGAGCTTGCCAAGACCACTGGCTACAGCAATGCCGGCAACGGCGCTGTGGTGTGTCTCGATCCCAACAATGGCGAGATCCTGGGCATGGCGAGCGAGCCCAAGTTCGATCCGTCCGTCTTTATCGGCGGCGTCTCAAATGACGTGTGGACCGAGCTCAATGATGACAAGGGTTCGCACCCGCTGCTCAACCGCGCCATTAGCGGACAGTACATGTCGGCCTCGACCATCAAGCCGCTCTCGGCACTGGCCGGTCTTGAGTTTGGAACCTACACTTCAACGCAGACAACCAACTGCACGGGCTATTGGACGGGCTTGGGCAAGGCTTGGGGCAAGCGCTGCTGGTTGACGTCTGGCCACGGCACCATGACGCTGCAGTCGGGTATCGCCAACTCGTGCGACCCCGTCTTCTACGACATGGGCAAGGCGTTCTTTTATGACGAGCAACATTCCGAGGGGCTGCAGGAGGTCTTTCGTCGCTGGGGCCTAGGCAAGACCTGCGGTATCGATCTGCCGAGTGAGGGCGCGGGCCGTATTCCCGATGCCGAGTGGAAAGAGTCGTACTTTACCGACGCCTCTGCCGAAGACCGCAAGTGGAATGCCGGCGATATGACCAACATCGCCATCGGCCAGGGCGACATTTTGGTGACGCCTCTGCAGATGGCATGCGCCTACATGGGCCTTGCCAACGGCGGCAAACAGTACGTGCCTCACGTGTTTTTGTCTGCCGTGTCGCGCGATGGCGACGGCGATGCCTATAAGTACAACGGCAAGGGCAAGAAGAAGCGCCTGGAGGCCAAGATCAACAGCGATTCGGATTTGGCTCTTGTTCGCAACGGCATGCACGACGTGATTTACACGGCATCGACGTCCTTGGCGGCTCACTTTGGCACCCTGACGCCGCAGGTGTACGGCAAGTCGGGCACGGGCGAGAAAAGCGGCGAGGACGAATACGCGTGGTTTTGCGCCTATGCGCCGGCCGATGATCCCAAGTATGTCATCGCTACTGTCCTGGAGCAGGGCGGCGGTGGCTCAGATACCGCGATGCATGTCGTGCGCGATGTGCTCGGCGTGATTTATGACGAGCCCGATACCTCTTCGGCCTCGGGCGATTCTTCGGTTCGATAGGAGGTTGCGATGGATTTTTCTCCGGCGGATCTGTTCCGTTCAACCAAGACCGGCTCTCGCAGCAGCCTGGACCGCGTCAACAAGCAACTTTCGGCCTCGCGCGGTACGTTTCGCCAAAAGGTGCATATCGGTGTGCTGCTGGCTACCGTCGCGCTCGTTGCCTATGGCGCCATCATTATTTGGTCGGCGTCACAGTTTAAGGCCGACGCCTCATTCTCGCGCCACCTGCTGGGCATTGGCATTGGCGCGGTGCTTGCGGTGCTCGTCTGGCGTACCGATCTGCGCGGCATCTCTAACTTCTCGACGGCGCTGCTCGTCATTGACCTTATTGTGATCTTCTCGCCCAAGATTCCGGGCCTGTCCTATACGGGCGGTCTGGGCATGACGGGCTGGATCAAGATTCCCGGTATCGGCTTGACATTCCAGCCGGTTGAGCTTGCCAAGCTCATCACCATCTTCTTTATCGCCACGCTTGGCTCGCAGTATAACGGCCGCATCGATACCGTTCGCGACTACGTCAAGCTCTGCGGCATGCTGTCCATTCCGTTTTTGGCCGTCGTCGCCATGGGCGACCTGGGCTCGGGCCTGGTCGTGCTGGTCTCGGGCGCCATCGTCATCTGCATGAGCGGTGCACGCCGCGAATGGGTGCTGTCGACCCTGGCCCTGCTCGTGGGCCTGGTGGCCCTCGTCCTGGCGCTCGATTCGGTCTTTGATTCGTTGCTCGGCCACGATGTGCTCATCAAGCAGTATCAGATGAACCGCCTGACGGTCTTTATCGACCCCGATAATGCCGATTCGGACGATGCCTACAACCTGCAGCAGTCGCTTATCGCCGTTGGCTCGGGCGGCTTCTTTGGTAAGGGTTTGGGCCATGCGACGCAGTCGGCCGGCGGCTTTCTGCCTGAGTTCCACACCGACTTCGTCTTCGCCTTCCTGTCCGAGACCTTTGGCTTTTGCGGTTCCTTTTTGCTCCTATGCCTCTACGTGCTGCTGATCTTTTCGACGATTCGCGTCGCCTTTAAGTGTGAGTCGCTGTTCTTGCGCCTATCGTGTGTGGGCATCGTTGGCATGTGGGCGTTCCAGACCTTCGAAAACATCGGCATGTGCATCGGCATGATGCCGATTACCGGTATTCCGCTACCGTTTATTAGCTTCGGTTCGTCTTCGATGATGATTCAGCTGCTGACGGTGGGTATCGTACAATCCATATGGCGGCATCGTTCGGGCGCCGCGTAACCGCTGGAGGGGTTTGCTATGAAAATTCCCGTAGATAAGCTGACCCGCGCTTTTAAGATGGGCGCGTCCGTTAAGAAGGATTCCGATACGCCGGTGCGCGTCTCGGTCTATCTGGATTCGTCCGCCTCGCGCTTTCTTGCTGAGACGGTGCGTGACGCCTTTGTGCCGCAGACGACCTCGGGCATTGTGCGCGTCGAGCGTCTGGGGGAGGAGCGAATTGCTCCAAAGACCGATACCGATGTGGTACTGGTGCTCTCGTGTGGTTCCGACCGCCTGGAGAGTGCCGTGCAGGAGCTCGTGATCGCCGGCGCGCCCGTGTGCGTGCTTGCCGAGTCTGCTGTGGAGGTGCCGTTTATCGAGGAGTCCACGCCCATGCTCGGCGTGGTGGCGGCAACCGATAAGACGTATCTGCTCGAGACGCTTGCCCGCTGGATTCTCGATCGCACCGACAAGGAAACGGCTTTTGCGGCGAACTTTGCCTTTATGCGCATCGCGGCAGCTAATCGTATCATCACCTCGTGCGCGCTCACCAATATGGCGACCGGTGCGCTGGTGTTTTTGCCGGGCGCCGATTATCCCGTTATGGCGCTGGCGCAGGTGGGCATGCTCTTTGAGCTCGCTGCCGTCTTTGGACGCGGCATTAAGCCTGAGCGCGGCTACGAGGTCGCGGGCGTGCTTGCCGGCGGTCTTGTGATCCGCGCGGTCACCCGCGCGCTCGTCAAGCAGACGCCGCATATTGGGTTTGCCGTTAAGGCGCTCACTGCTGCCGCGGGCACCTATGGCATGGGCCGTGCGCTTGTTTCGCTCTACGAGCGCGATGTCGACTACAGCCGTGCCAACGAGGTGGTCACTGCCACGTTCTCCCGCGTTCGCGATCTGGTGACCACGGTCGCGGGCGCTACCCGTCCTATGGCGTCCTACCAAGACGCATCCGATCTCGCTGCTTAGGGGTTTTCTGTTGCGCGTTCCGTATCAAGACTGCTTTCATTTAATTGAGCCGCTGCTCGCCAAGGTCGAAAAGCCGAGCCGCTATATCGATCACGAGTGGGGCACGCTTTCCAAGGCCGATGCCGACTACCGTTGCTGCCTGATCTACCCGGATGTGTACGAGGTTGGTTTGCCCAACCAGGGCATCGCCATCCTCTACAACATCCTTAACCAGGCCGAGGGCATCTCCTGCGAGCGTGGCTATGTGCCGTGGCCCGATATGGGTGACGCCATGCGCGAGGCGGGCATTCCGCTGCTGTCGCTCGAAGGTGCTGCCCCCGTTGCTTCGTTTGATATCGTCGGTCTGCATGTGCCGCACGAGATGGCGGTGACGAACTTCCTCGAGGCACTCGATCTCGCTGGCATTCCGCTGTTAGCGGCCGACCGAGGTGAAGACGACCCCATCATCATCGCCGGCGGCCCCTCGGTGTACAACCCCGAGCCGTACGCGGCCTTCTTCGATGCCATCCTCATCGGCGAGGGCGAGGAATCGCTGCTCGAGACCTGCCAGCTGCATCGGCGCCTGCGCGACGAAGGAGTCCCGCGCGCGCAGATTGTTGAGCAGCTTGCATCCATTGCCGGCAACTACGTGCCGTCGCTCTATGAGATTCGTCACGACGAGCCCTGCTCGCCGCATGGCTACACCGTGCCGCGCGAGGGCAAGGATGCTCCGGCCGTGGTCTACAAGCGCGTCGTCGAGGATTTCGGCGCCACGAATCCGCTGTCGCAGTCGTGCGTGCCCTATGCGCAGCTGGTTCACGACCGCCTGTCTATCGAGATTCTGCGCGGCTGCGCTCGCGGCTGTCGTTTTTGCCAGGCCGGCATGACGTATCGCCCGGTGCGCGAGCGTTCGGCCGACCAGATCGTCTCGTCGGTGATTCAGGGTCTGGAAAAGACCGGCTATGACGAGGTGTCGCTGACCTCGCTCTCCACGACCGACCACTCCTGCATTCGTGACGTGCTCGGCAGGCTCAACCGTCGCCTGGAGGATACGGGTATTCGCGTGTCTATTCCGTCGCAGCGCTTGGATTCGTTTGGCGTGGATATGGCCGAGTCGGTCGCCGGCGAAAAGAAGGGCGGCCTGACGTTCGCGCCCGAGGCCGGCAGCCAGCGCATGCGCGACATCATTAACAAGAACGTGACCGAGGAGGACCTGGACCGTGCGGCCAAGGCGGCCTTCGAGGCCGGCTGGAACCGCATGAAGCTCTACTTTATGATGGGCCTTCCCGGCGAGCGCGACGAGGACATCGTGGCCATCGCCAATCTGGCCGATCACGTGCTGGAGCTTGGTCGTTCCGTGGTGCCCAAGGCTCGTCGCGGCTCGATCTCGGTGTCCATCTCGGTTTCGGTCTTTATCCCCAAGGCTGCCACGCCGTTCCAGTGGTGCCCGCAGCTCGACTACGACGACGTCAAGCGTCGCCAGAAGTTGCTTATCACGAGCGTTCGCAACCGTGCCGTCCGCGTGCATTACCACGATGCCGAGACTTCGCTCATCGAGGCCGCGCTGTCCCGCGCCGGTCGTGACATGACGCCCGTCATCATCGATGCTTGGCGCGCGGGCTCTCGCTTTGACGCCTGGGTAGAGCATTTCTCGCTCGATAACTGGAAGGAGGCTGCTGCCAAAAACGGCATCGACCTCAATGAGCTCGTGCACCTGCCCTACGAGTTGGACTGGCGCCTGCCGTGGGAGCATGTGAGCCCCGGCTGCACGCGCGGCTTCCTCGAGCGCGAGTACCGTCGCTCACTCGAGGGCGTCACGACTCCCGACTGCACCCGCACGTCGTGCACCGGCTGCGGAATCTGCCCCACGCTTCACGCCAAGAATGTATTGATGGGTGATCGCGCATGAGTGAGCGCCTGACCGACACCCCCACGCTCTTTAGGCTTCGTGTTCGCTATGGCAAGCGCGATCGCCTTAAGTACCTGGGCCATCTCGAAGTAATCCATACCATTGAGCGCATCGTGCGCCGCGCGGGACTTCCCTATGCCGTCACGCAGGGCTTCTCTCCGCACATGCGCGTGGGCTTCTCTTCGGCGCTACCGGTGGGTACGTCGTCGACCTGCGAGTGGTATGACCTGTTTATGACCGAGTTCGTGGCGCTCGACGAGGCGTTTGGGCGCCTGGCTGCGGCGTCTCCGGCCGATCTGGCGCCCATCGAGGCGGCGTACATCGACGTGCGCACGCCGGCGTTGACGGCGCAGCTCACGCGTCTGTCGTATCGCATCGACCTGCACTTGGATCCCGAGGCGCCCGTAAGCGCCGACGAGGTGCGCGCTGCGATTGACATGCTGCGCGCGGACCATGGCATCGACTACGCGCGCGGCAAAAAGAGCAAGCGCTTGGATTTGGATCACACGCTCGTGGGCTATGAGCTCACGGCAGGGGAGCGCCCGGACCATTTGGTGCTCATGCTCGACACCCATGCCGACAACGAGGGCTCCATGCGTCCGGAAATTTTGCTTTCCGCTGCTGATGTTTTGTTGCAGGGCTTGACCCCGGGCGTGGATGCACCTATTGTTTCCACCGGTATGCAAGACCTCGTGACCATCTGCTCCTACGATGTCGAGCGTCAGAATCAAGCATGCGAGGACGACGAGGGCCGACTCGTCAGCCCCATACCTGTGCGAACTTGTGGATTTGCTCCACATACTCGTTGACGGGGGTATTTTCGCCTGCTACTATATTCGGCTGTTGCACTAACTGATGCATGAAGGGCAAGTAAACATGTACGCAATCGTTAACACGGGCGGCAAGCAGTACAAGGTCGCCACCGACGATGTCATCACCGTCGAGAAGATCGAGGGCAATGAGGGCGACAAGGTCACCCTGCCGGTCATCTTCCTCAACGATGGTAAGAAGATCGTCACCGATCCCGACAAGCTGGCCAAGGCCAAGGTTACCGCTCAGATCGTTGAGCAGTTCAAGGGCGAGAAGCAGCTGGTCTTCAAGTTCCACAAGCGTAAGCGCTATCGTCGTCTGAAGGGTCACCGTCAGCAGCTCACCAAGCTGAAGATCGTGAAGGTCCAGGCTACGTCCCGCGCCAAGAAGGCTGTCAAGGCAGAGGCCGAGGCTGTTGCCGAGGCTCCCGTCGCCGAGTAGATTACACTCGTAACGAAAGAGTAGGTATACACAATGGCACACAAAAAAGGACTCGGTTCCTCCCGTAATGGCCGTGACTCCCGCGGTCAGCGCCTTGGCACGAAGCGCTATGCCGGCCAGACGGTAACCACGGGCACGATTCTCGTCCGTCAGCACGGCACTCACATCCACCCGGGTGAGAACGTTGGCCGTGGCAAGGACGACACGCTGTTCGCGCTGGTCGACGGTACCGTTGAGTTCCACAAGGGTATCAAGCACAGGGTCAGCGTACGCCCGCTCGCGAACGCGTAATTCACCCTTCATAGAGCACATATGTGGGAGGCACTTGAGTTTTAGGATTCAAGGGTCTCCCTCTTTTTGTAGGAGGCGATTCTGTTGTCACAGTTCACCGATATCAGCCGCATTAACGTGTGCGGCGGCGACGGCGGAGCCGGATGCATGTCGTTTAGGCGCGAGGCATTTGTCCCCAAGGGCGGCCCCGATGGCGGCGACGGCGGTCGTGGCGGCAATGTCGTCATCCAGGCCGATGCTCAGCTGTCTTCGTTGATCGATTACCGCTTTAAGCATCACTTTCGTGCCGAGCGCGGAACGCACGGTCAGGGCGCCCGCCGCAACGGCAAGAGCGGCGAGGACCTCATTTTGAAGGTCCCCATGGGCACCGTGGTCCGCGAGCTCGATCCCGAGACGCAGACCCCGATGTTCGAGATTGCCGACCTGGTGCACGACGGCGAGCGCGTTGTCGTGGCGCCCGGCGGTGCCGGTGGCCTGGGCAATACGCACTTTGTGACGTCGGTGCGCCGCGCGCCCGCGTTCGCTCAGCTGGGCGAACCGGCCGAGGAGCACTGGATTGAGCTTGAGATGAAGCTTATGGCCGATGCCGCACTCGTGGGCTTCCCCTCGGTGGGCAAGTCCTCGCTTATCGCGCGCATGAGTGCCGCCCGTCCCAAGATCGCCGACTATCCGTTTACCACACTCGTGCCGAACCTCGGCATGGTGCGTGCCGGTGAGTATTCTTACGTCGTTGCCGACGTTCCTGGTTTGATCGAGGGTGCGAGCGAGGGCAAGGGTCTGGGCCATCAGTTCCTGCGCCACATCGAGCGCACGGCCCTGATCATGCATGTCGTTGACATGACGGGTGGTTTTGAGGATCGCGACCCGGTTGAGGATTACCGCATCATCAACCGTGAGCTCGAGCAGTATGGCGCCGAGCTTTCGGAGCGTCCGCAGATCGTCGTCGCCAACAAGTGCGATGCGCCGGGCACGGCCGACAAGATTGCCGACCTCAAGCGTGCGGCGCTCGACGACGGGCATATGTTCTTTGCCGTGTCCGCCGTTACGGGTGCCGGCCTCAATACGCTGATGCTTGCCGTGGGCGAGCAGGTGGCTAAGCTGCGAGCCGAGCTGGCGGTCTCTGATGAGCCGGTCGATCTGCGCGACGAGGAGTGGGAGCGTCGCCGTCTGCAGCGCGAGAAGCGTTTCCGCATTGTCCAGGAGGAGCCCGGTGCCTTCCGCGTGGTCGGTCGTGCCATCGAGCGCATGGTCATCCAGACCGACTGGGAAAACGAGGAAGCCGTCATTTACCTGCAGCACAAGTTTGCGCGTATGGGTGTTGACGACGCGCTCGAGAAGGCCGGTTGCCGTGCGGGCGACGAGGTCCGCATTTGCCAGCGTGCCTTTGACTTTGAGGGCGCTGAGGACTTCTCGGAGTACGAGGAGCTCGAGGACGCTGGCGAGGACGTTGCCGTTGAGGCCATTGACGTGGCCGATGCTGCGGATGAGGGCGTCGAGGCTATCGATGCGGCTGATGCCGCGGACGATGCCGAGACCTCGGAGGGCGAGTAAGCCATGTCGCTGCGCGGTGGAATCGGTTTGCCCGAGCTACCCATAAAAGAGGGCAAGGAGTTTCGGCTTGGCATTATGGGCGGCACCTTTGACCCGATTCATTACGGGCACCTGGTGACTGCCGAGCAGGCGCGCGAGTCGCTCGACTTGGACGCTGTGCTCTTTATGCCGGCGGGCTCTCCCGCCTTTAAGCTTGACAAGCCGGTGACGCCTGCCGAGGACCGTTATGCCATGACGGTCCTCGCCACCGCCGCGAACCCGGCCTTTTTGGCGAGCCGGTTCGAGATTGACCGTCCGGGCGTAACCTATACGGCCGATACGCTTCATGCCCTTCGCGACTTTTACCCGCCGCAGGTAAAGCTCTACTTTATTACGGGCGCCGACGCGATTATTGATATTGTGACCTGGCATGATGCCGAGCGAATTGCTGAGCTTGCTACCTTTATTGCGGCGACGCGACCGGGTTTTGATATCGATACGGCGCGTGCCCGAATCAAAGAGTCGGGGCTGCCGTTCGATGTGCGCTATATTCAGATTCCGGCGCTGGCGATCAGCTCGACGAACATTCGTAAGCGAGTTGCCCGCGGCATGAGCGTGCGCTATCTTACGAGCGAGTCTGTGCTCGGCTACATTCGCAAGCGCAGGCTATATGCCGATCTGGGTCAAGAAGATTTTGAGTGATGGGGGCTACGTTGTCGGTAGAGGATCAGTTTGAGGGCGATGAGCGCGCGCTGCTCAAGCGCATTCAAGAGCTGCTCGATGTTCGCATGAAAGATAAGCGCAAGCGCTATGTGCATTCGCTGGGTGTTGCCGAGACCGCACTTCATCTGGCCGAGGTCTACGGCGTTGACCGCTTTGATGCCGCTGCCGCCGGCTTAATTCACGACTGGGACAAGGTGCTTTCCGATGACGAGCTCGTGGCCCGCGCGATTCACTATGGCATCAAAGTTGCCGGCTCTCCTTCCGCCGCGACGCCGCTTTTGCATGGCCCTGTTGCCGCCTATGAGCTTCCGCAGCTTTTCCCCGAGCTGTCGCCGGCTGTTTTCCAGGCTGTCGACCGTCACACCGTGGGTGCCTGCGATATGACGCCGCTCGATATGGTGGTCTTTGTGGCAGATGCCATCGAGCCTAACCGTCACGGCGACTATGTCCATGCGCTGCGCAAGATGGTGGGGAAGTCCTCGCTCGATGAGTTGTTCTTCTCCTGTTTTGCGCAGGGTCTGGTCTATGTGATCCAGTCCGGGCGCTATCTTTATCCCACGGCTATTACGATTTACAACCATTACGCCCAGCTGCGCTAGCTCGGGCTGTCTAGAAAGAGGTATTCCATGGCCGACGAGACCATGACCGACGAGCAGATTCTTGAAGGTGTGGAGCACAAGAGCTTCGTTGCCACGTCCGACCGCACTGCCGCCTCGCTGTCCGCGAGCGGTGTCGCCGCCGAGGATGTCGCCCGCGCCGCCGCGCAGGCCGCCTACGACAAGAAGGGCGAGGACGTGCAGGTGCTCAACCTGACCGAGCTTTCCGACGTGTGCGACTACTTTGTGCTTGCCACCGGTACCAACAACCGCCAGGTCGATTCTATCGTCGACGAGATCGAGGAGAAGGTCGCCGTGGCTTGCGGTGAGCACCCGTTCTCTATCGAGGGCCGCGAGCAGAAGACCTGGATGCTCATGGACTACGGCTCGGTTGTCGTCCACGTCTTCACTCCCGAAGCCCGCGACTTTTACCGCCTAGAAAAGCTCTGGGGTGACGCCCCCCAGCTCCCCCTCGACCTCCTCTAGTGGCTCATTTAATATGGGGCTTTTAGCTAGCCTCGCGCATTTCGCCGGGCAGTTGCGGTTTTCCGCACCTGCCCGGCTTTCTTTTTGCCCAAAGGCGGTTAATCGTCGAAGCGGGATTGGCGGCCGAAAGATAGGGCGGTGTCGCCGAACTTGTCTCGGACGGCATCGATCGCGACGGAGAGGTCGCGACGGTCGCTTGATTGGGCTCCGCGGTCGTCGACTTCGCAGAACAGGTCGGTCTGGATGCCGCCTTGATGGTCAAAGTCGCTCATGCCGATGCCTGCTAAGCGAACATGCATGCCTTCCTGCCAGATGTTGTCGAGCAGTTCGAGCGCAACCGCCACAAAGATATTCTCGTCGTCGGTGGGGTGGGGAAGCCGCCGCTGCGCCGTGCGTCCGCTGCCATACGAATACTTAAGCTTGAGCGTTACCGTGCCGCCCGTCAGTCCCTGACGGCGCAGGCGGCGTCCAACCGACTCTCCCAACAGCGCAATCGCCGCTTCGATGTCCCCACGCTCAGTCAAATCTTTCGCAAAGGTGCGCTCATTGCTCACGGATTTAACCTCGCGTTCCTCATCGAGGCTTGTTACTTCGGATATTTCGAGCCCCAGCGCACGCTGGCGCATGCGTTCGCCGTTGACGCCAAAAATTGCAGCTAGCGTGGATTCCGGCGCGCGTGACAGCTCGCCGAGCGTGTAGATGCGCATGCGGCGCAGTCGCTCCTCGGCCGAGCGCCCGATGCCGCTCATGGCAGATACCGGCAGCGCGGCCAAAAAGCGCTGCTCGGTTCCGGGGCGCACGATGGTCAGCCCAAACGGCTTATCCCGCTCGCTTGCGATCTTTGCGACCGTCTTGTTGCAGCCCACGCCAATGGAACAGGTCACTCCCAGCGCTGCCACGCGGTCGCTTATGCGCCGTGCAACCAGCAGCGGGTCCTCGGGCGCAAAACGACCCGGTGTGATATCGATAAAGGCTTCGTCGATGGATACGCGCTCAACGCGCGGCGTCTCTTCGGCAAGAATCGCCATGACCTGCGCGCTCACCTCGCGGTAGCGATCAAAGTGCCCATGCGTCCAAATGGCCTGCGGACAGAGGCGCCGTGCCTCGGCCGAGGGCATGGCGGAGTGCACGCCAAAGCGACGCGCCTCGTATGAGCAGGTGGATACAACGCCGCGGGAATCGGCATCGCCACCCACGATGAGTGGCTTGCCGCGCCACTCGGGATGGTCGAGCATTTCCACGCTCGCAAAAAACGCATCGAGATCCATGAGGCCCACCGCCGGCCCCGTCCAGGGCGGCGGCGTGACGCCCGCAGCATCTTCATAACCGTATGTATGTTCGCGTCTTTTCATGGCATGAGTATACCGCGCAGCTCATGTGGGGTGCGTGGATGTGCTTGCAAATCGCGAATTCTTGTCTAAGATATGGATTTGCCTTCGACTACACCGAAGAAGTTGGTCTCACGGACTTCACCTGCCCGCGTCGATGGCGTATTATGTTCAACTGTTTGTTTGTAGTTGCAGCCTAAAGCTGCTTGGTTGGAGGAGTTTCCTTTGGCAGTCAAGATTCGCCTTGCTCGTCACGGCGCTAAGAAGCGTCCGTACTACCGTGTCGTCGTCGCCGATTCCCGCGCCCCGCGTGACGGTCGTATCATCGAGGAGGTTGGCCGCTACAACCCGATGACCGCCCCCAAGACCATCAACCTCGACCTCGAGAAGATCGCCGACTGGCAGTCCAAGGGCGCTCAGCTCACCGACGCCGTCGCCGCTCTGGTCAAGGCCGCCAACGAGGGCGAGAAGACCGAGACCGTCGTCAAGAAGTCCAAGAAGCAGCTCGCCAAAGAGGCCGAGGCCGCTAAGGCTGCCGCTGAGGCCGCTGAGGGCGCCGAGGAGTAAATCGTGCCTGAGGTTGACGCTGCACAGCTCGAGGGTGAGGCAATGCTCTCAGATCGCATCGCCGATCTCGTCGAATATCTCGTTGTTCAGATCGTCGACGACCCGGATTCCGTGAGCCTTGAGGTCATCGATGGTGACGACGCCTCTACGATCGAGGTTTCGGTCGCCGAGGATGACGTCGCTAAGGTCATCGGCCGTCGTGGCCGTACCATCAAGGCCATTCGCACGCTCGCCCGTGCACTGGCCGCTCGCCTCGACACTGCTGTCGAGGTAGAGGTTCTGGGCTAGGACCTTGAGGTCCCAGTACAAAAACATCGCCCGTGTGGTCAAGCCGCACGGAAGGAAGGGGGAGGTCCTCGCGCAGCCGCTGCGGGGGCTTCCTTCTGTATTAGAGCCGGGTATGCGCGTCGCCCTGACGCCGCCGGCGCTCAAGCGCGACCGCTTTTGCACGGTCGTGTCCGTCACCGATACGGGCGATGGCGATCTGGTCTCGTTTGAGGGTATTGACGACTTGACGGCCGCCGAGGGCATCACGGGATGCTATGTGCTGGCAAATCGTGACGACTTTGAGCTCGATTCGCTCGACGCCGCCTATACCGACCTGATGGGCCGCGAGGTGGTCGACGAGCGCTTCGGTTCGCTCGGCACGATTGTCGAGATCATGTCGACGCCCGCCAACGATGTTTGGGTTGTCGAGGGCGATCGGTACGGCGAGGTACTGATTCCCGTGATCGAGCAGGTTGTGCTCGATCTTCCCGACACAGGAACAATTTCCGTCCACGTTATGGACGGCCTGATCGATATGGACAAGTAGGGAGGACAACATGCTGATTGAGACCCTTTCGGTCTTTCCCGAGATGTTTGAGCCCGTCATGTCCACATCGATTTTGGGCCGCGCCCGTAAGGCCGGCCTTTTTGATTTTAAGGCGTATAACCTGCGCGACTGGACGCACGACCGTCATCGTACCGTCGATGACGAGCCGTACGGCGGCGGGCAGGGCATGCTCATGAAGGTCGAGCCTATCGCAGAGGCCATCGAGGCCATTAGCGCAGAGGGTTCCAAGCCCACGGTTGTGTTCTTCACCCCCTGTGGCGAGCCCTTTACGCAGCATGTGGCCGAGCGCCTGCTCAAAAGTGAGCGCCTGCTGTTTGTGTGCAGCCGCTACGAGGGCGTCGACGAGCGCGCGTATGCGTATGCCGATGAGCGTCTGTCGATCGGCGACTACGTGCTTACGGGCGGCGAACTTCCCGCTATGGTCGTTGCCGATGCCGTCGTGCGCCTCATTCCCGGCGCCCTTGGTGATGAGATGAGCAACGTCGACGAGTCGTTCTCGACCGCCGAGGACGGAGGCCTGCTCGAGTACGCGCAGTACACCCGTCCCGCCGAGTTCAACGGCGAGGGCGTGCCTCCGGTGCTTGTGAGCGGCGATCACGCCAAGGTCGATGCCTGGCGTCGCAAGAACGCCATCGAGCGCACCTGCCGCTGGCGTCCGGACTTGATCGAGACGGCGCGGCTCACGCCCGAGGAGCGCGCTTACGCGCAGGTGATCCTTGACGCTTCGTATTCGCAGAGCGAGGAGTGAGTATGGTTCCTACGCAACATTCCGCGTTGAGGGGCGCTTTTGAGTGGGTCGCGGTCATCGCGATCGCGCTCGTGGCCACCTTCCTGATCCGCACCTTTGTGGTCGAGCCCTTTGTGGTACCCACCGGCTCCATGGAGGACACGATCGAGATTGGCGACCAGATCCTGGCACAAAAGGTGAGCCTCGAGCTCGGTCAGCCCGTCAAACAGGGCGATATCGTGGTGTTCCACAACCCCGATGCCACTTCCGAGCATGATGTTCTTGTCAAGCGTGTTATTGCCACGGCCGGCCAGACGGTCGACCTGCAGGACGGCAAGGTCGTCGTCGACGGCCAGGCGCTCGATGAGGACTATACGACCGGCATGAGTTGGCCGCTTTCGGTCCAAGCGCCTGGCGCCCAGGTGAGTTATCCCTACACCGTTCCCGACGGGTGCGTGTGGGTGATGGGCGACAACCGCGAAAACTCAGCCGACTCACGCTACTTTGGTCCCGTTGATCGCTCTGATTTGATCGCCGTGGCGCTCGTGCGTTACTGGCCGCTTAACCGTCTGGGCGCTATCGACTAAAAACCGCTATAGTACAGTACCTAACCGTGTAATCGTTTCGACGAGGGGATATTAGAGGCATGAACGCTTCATCGCTTTCCTTCCAAGACATCATCCTGCGCCTCCAGCAGTACTGGGGCGAGCAGGGCTGCGTCATTATGCAGCCCTATGACTCCGAGGTCGGTGCCGGTACCTTCCATACCGCGACCACGCTGCGCTCGCTCGGTCCCGCCGAGTGGCGCACCTGCTATGCGCAGCCCTGCCGCCGTCCCGCCGACGGCCGCTACGGCGAGAACCCTAACCGCATGCAGCACTACTATCAGTTCCAGGTGCTCATCAAGCCCTCGCCGGTCAACGCCCAGGAGCTCTACCTGGGTTCGCTGGCCGCCATTGGCCTGGACCCCAACGACCATGACGTCCGCTTTGTCGAGGATGACTGGGAGAGCCCGACCCTGGGCGCCTGGGGCCTTGGCTGGGAGGTTTGGCTCAACGGCATGGAGGTCACGCAGTTTACGTACTTCCAGCAGGTGGGCGGTATCGAGGTCGACCCCGTGCCCGTCGAGATCACCTATGGCCTGGAGCGTATCGCCATGTATGCCCAGGGCGTCAACTCCGTTTACGACCTGGTGTGGAGCTACCTGCCCGATGGCACGCCCATGACCTACGGCGACGTGTTCCTCGAGAACGAGCGCGAGTTCAGTGCCTATAACTTTGAGGTCGCCAACGTCGAGATGATGCGTCAGAAGTTTGACGACTACGAGGCCGAGTGCCATTCCTGCCTGGAGCGCAAACTGCCGCTGCCGGCGTACGACTGCGTCATGAAGTGCAGCCATGCCTTCAACCTGCTCGATGCCCGTGGCGCCCTGTCCGCGGTCGAGCGTGCCAACTACATCCTGCGCGTCCGCGCCGTCGCCAAGGCGTGCTGCGAGGCCTACATGGCCGAGGTCGCCGGAGTCAACGAGAATGCCGACCAGGAAGGCGAGGTGGCGTAAGCCATGGCAGACGCTAAGGATTTCCTGTTTGAGATCGGTACGGAGGAAATGCCCTCCGCACCACTGAACAATGCTGTCAAGCAGCTTGGCACCATGATCGCCAAGGGCCTCGACGAGGCCGGTCTGGCCCATGGCGAGGTCCGCGTGATCTCGAGTCCGCGTCGTCTGGCTGCGCTTGTGGCCAACGTCGCCACTGCGACCGATGAGGTTCACGAGGTCAAGCGTGGCCCCGCGGCCAACATTGCCTTCGACGCCGACGGAAACGCCACCAAGGCCGCCCAGGGCTTCGCCCGCAAGTGCGGTGTGGCTGCCGAGGATCTGGTCCGTCGCGAGGACACCGACGGCCGTGAGTACGTCTTTGCCGAGAAGAACATTCCTTCCGCTCCGGCCACCCCGATCCTGACGGCCCTGTGCGAGAAGACCATCGCCGGCCTGCAGTGGCCCAACTACCGTAGTCAGCGCTGGGGCCACGAGCATGCCACGTTCGTGCGTCCGGTCCGCTGGATCTGCTGCCTTTTGGGCGAGGATGTTGTGCCCGTGTCGTTTGCCGACGTGACGAGCGGCAACACCACACGCGGTCACCGCGTGCTCGGTCCCGGTGACCACGTTGTCGCTAGCGCCGCCGCCTACGAGCAGGTGCTCGAGGACGCCGGCGTGCTTTCTGCCGAGCGCCGTCGCGAGGCGATTCTCGCCGGTATCGCCGAGGTCGAGGCTGCCCGTCCCGGCTGCCATGTCGACACGCCTAAGAAGGTCTTTGAGGAGGTCATCAACCTCTGCGAGTGGCCGACGGTGCTCGTCGGTACCTTCGATGAGGAGTTCCTCAAGGTCCCGCACGAGATCATTTGCGAGTCTATGCTCACCAACCAGCGCTACTTCCCGATTTATGACGGCGAGGGCAAGCTGACGCGTGAGTTCGTGATCGTCTCCAACAGCAAGCCCGAGAATGCCGAGCGTGTGATCGACGGCAACGAGCGTGTTGTGCGCGCCCGCCTGGACGACGCCAAGTTCTTCTACGAGGAGGATCTGAAGATCTCCCTCGACGAGTTCCGTGAGCGCCTGGCCAAGGTCGCCTTCCAGGAGAAGCTCGGCAGCGTGCTCGCCAAGTCCGAGCGTATTGAGCAGCTCGCGCTCGCTATTGCCCGCGAGGCTCACCTGGGTGCCCACCTTGCCGCCGACGCTGCTCGCGCCGCACACCTGTGCAAGGCCGACCTGGTGTCCAACGCCGTCGTCGAGTTCACGAGCCAGCAGGGCGTGATGGGCGGTTACTACGCCATCGCGATGGGGGAGAACGACGAGGTCGCTCATGCTATCCGCGATCACTATCGTCCCCGCTTTGCCGGCGACGAGCTGCCCGAGGGCACCGCTGGCTGCATCGTGGCCTGCGCCGATAAGCTCGATACCATCGCCGGTATCTTTGCCATCGGCGAGCCCCCGACCGGATCTTCCGACCCGTACGCGCTGCGTCGTGCCGCCATCGGCATCATCAACATCCTGCGCGACCGCCTGCCGATTGACCCCACGTCGCTCATCGACTTTGCGCTCGAGCTCTACGCTGAGCAGGGCATTGAGTTCGACGCCGCCGAGGTCGCCCAGCAGGTTCGCGACTTCTTCCACGGCCGTCTGGTGAGCATGGCCCGTGACGAGAAGATCCCGGCCGACACCGTTGCCGCCGTTTCCGCGGTGCACATCATTGCCCCGTCGGTCTTCTTCGCCCGCTGCGCCGCCCTCGACGAGGCCCGCAAGAACGACGCCGAGACCTTCGACAACCTGGCCACGGCCTATGCCCGCGCCGCGCACATCTCCAAGCCCGAGCTGGGTGCGGAGTACGATCGTGCCCTGATGGGCGAGGTCGAGCTTGCGCTTGCCGACGCCTCCGAGGCCGCTCAGACCGCCGTCGATGCCGCCCTTGCTGCTGAGGATTACCCTGCCGCGTTTGCCGCTCTGGCCGCCCTGCGTGCCCCCATCGACCGTTTCTTTGACGAGGTTATGGTCATGGACAAGGACGAGCAGCTCCGCGATAATCGCCTTAAGCTGCTCAACCGCTTCGAGGCCGTTTTCTCCGGCATCGCCAACATTGGTGAGCTTGCCCGCAAAAAGTAAGCTAGCCTGCGCATAAGCGCAAAAGGAGCCCCGCATGGATTGCCCGGTCACCGCTCGTTCCACCGTTATCGTTATCTCCGACTCGCTCGGTGATACCGCTTGTGAGGTGGTGCTTGCGGCGTCCGGGCAATTTGATGAAGGGGCTTTTCGTGTTTTACGTCTGCCTAAGGTGACCTCGGTGGAGCAGGTCAAATCGTTTGTGGGCCCGCGCGTCGATGCCGACCATCGTGATATCGCCGTGTTCCATACCATCGTCGACCCGGCGCTTCGTGCTCGCGTGCTCGACTACTTGGGTATGCTGCACATTCGATCGGTCGACCTGATCGGCCCGACGCTTGCAGTCCTGTCGTCGCTTATTGGCGTGCCGCCAAAAGGAGTGGCGGGTGTGATCCATAAGACCGATGACCGGTATTTCCACCGCATCGAGGCCATGGAGTACTTCGTCGAGCACGATGACGGACGTGGCTGCGACGATCTGTCGGGTGCCGATATCGTGCTGCTGGGCGTGTCGCGCACATCCAAGACGCCGCTTTCGATGTATTTGGCCTATCAGGGCTACAAGGTTGCCAACGTTCCGTTGGCGCACGGTATGGAGCCGCCCAAGTCGATTTACGAGGTCGATCCGATGCGTCTCTTCGGCCTGATTTCGACCGTCGATGTGATTTCCGAGATTCGCGATAGCCGCCTGGGCGACGACTATGCCCGTGCCGTTGCCGGTTCCTACGCCGAGCCCGAGAGTGTACGCAGCGAGCTCGAGGAGGCTCGTGCCCTCATGAAACGTCTGGGTTGCTTTGTGGTGCGTACCGACGGCAAGGCGATCGAGGAGAGTGCCTCCGAGATCATCGCTCATCTAGAAGAGATTCAAGAGGCAAGAGCCCGCCGTGCCGCCCGCCGAGCCCAACAGCAGTAGTCCTTTCTGGGATGATTAGTTTTGATAAAGCGATTTAGCAGTTTCTACCGCTTATGACCTGCAATTATACTGTAGTGGTATCTTCATAAGGTAACCACCTTTACCTACCGTTTACCGCCGGTTTTAGCACGTTTACCAAACCGCGTATCCTCTGCTTAAGCCCGTTCAAATCCCGCCGTATAGTTCCCTCACGGCCCGCATCCGGCGGGTCGATTCGTTACCACGGTCGTGCGCGTGAGCGCATGGAAGGGGATGTATCGTGAGCGATTGCAAGAGGGTTTACCGTTTTGGAACCGATGCCCAGGGCACTTGTGTCACCGAGGGCGACAAGTCGATGAACTTCGTGCTTGGCGGCAAAGGCGCTAACCTTGCCGAGATGAGCCGTATCGGCCTGCCGGTTCCCGGTGGCTTTACCATTACCTGCCAGACCTGCGTCGAGTACTCTGGTGCCGGCAACGTCTGGCCCGAAGGCGCGCTCGACGAGATCGTTGCCGCCGAGGCCGATCTCGAGGACCGCTGCGGCAAGAAGCTCGGCGACGCCCGCGACCCGCTGCTCGTCTCGGTGCGCTCGGGCGCTCCGTTCTCCATGCCCGGCATGATGGACACGGTCCTCAACCTGGGCCTCAACGACGATTCCGTCCAGGGCCTTATCGCCCAGACGCAGAACCCGCGCTTTGCCTGGGACAGCTATCGTCGCTTTATCCAGATGTTCTCCAACGTCGTCATGGGTGTCGATGCCGACTTGTTCGAGAATGCCCTGACCCAGGCCCGCCTGGTCGCCGGCGTTCGCGTCGACTCCGAGCTTTCGGCTGAGGATCTCCAGGAGCTCGTCGAGACGTTCAAGGGCATTTTCTCCGACAATGTCGAGGCCGCCCTGTACCCCGAGCTCGAGGTCGCGGACGGCAGGCCCATCTTCCCGCACGATCCGGAGCTCCAGCTGCGCCTTGCTATCCAGGCCGTCTTCGGTAGCTGGATGAACGAGCGCGCCTGCATCTACCGCAAGCAGCATGGCATTTCCGATGACCTTGGAACCGCCGTCAACGTCCAGGCTATGGCGTTTGGCAATAAGGGCGAGACCTCAGCGACTGGCGTCGCCTTTACGCGCAATCCGGCCGACGGCACCAAAGAGTTCTACGGCGACTTTCTGGTCAACGCCCAGGGCGAGGACGTCGTCGCCGGCATCCGCAACACCGAGCCCATCGCCGATCTCAAGATCACCCCGGGCCTCGAGTCCGCAGGTGAGGAGCTTGAGCGTGTCTTCCTGACGCTTGAGGACCACTACCGCGACATGTGCGACATCGAGTTCACCATCGAGCAGGGTAAGCTCTGGATGCTCCAGACCCGCGTGGGCAAGCGTACCGCCACCGCCGCCCTGCGCATCGCCATCGAAATGGTCGAGGAGGGTCTGATCACCCGTGAGGAGGCCGTGAGCCGCATTGACCCCGCGCAGCTCGACCAGCTCCTGCACCCGCAGTTCGACTCCTCCAAGAAGTACGAGGCGCTCGCATGTGGCCTTAACGCCAGCCCCGGTGCCGCCGTGGGCGAGGTCGTGTTCTCGAGTTATGACGCCGTCGCGCGTTCTGCCGAGGGCCACAAGGTCATTCTGGTCCGCTGGGAGACCAACCCCGACGACCTGAAGGGTATGGTCGCCGCCGAGGGTATCTTGACGAGCCATGGTGGCAAGACGAGCCACGCCGCCGTTATCGCCCGTGGCATGGGTACCCCCTGCGTCTGTGGTGTCGAGCGTTTCCATATCGACGCGGCCGAGAAGGTCGTGCGTATCGAGGGTAGCGACCGCGTGCTGCACGAGGGCGACATCATCTCCATCGACGGAACCCAAGGCATTGTCGTCGATGGCTCTGTCGATTTGGTCTCCGCCGAGCTCACCGGCGACCTGGACACTATCCTGTCCTGGGCCGACGAGATTCGCCTGGACGAGACCTGTGGTCATGCCAACCATGTGCGCGTCAACGCCGACAATCCCGAGGATGCCGAGCTTGCCCTCGAGTTTGGCGCCGAGGCTATTGGCCTGTGCCGCACCGAGCACATGTTCCTGGGTGATCGCAAGAACATTATCCAGAGCTTCATCCTGTCCGATGACGAGGCTGTGAAGCAGCAGGCCCTGGCCGATCTGCTCAAGGTCCAGACCGAGGATTTCTTGGCGATGTTCAAGACCATGTCCGGTCGCGACGTGGTCGTTCGCCTGCTCGATCCGCCGCTGCATGAGTTCCTGGATGATCCGCGTGAGCTCGAGGTCGCCATCACCAAGAAGGAAGCCGCTGGCGCCAGCGAGGAGGAGCTTGCCGCCCTGCGCGCCCGCCTGCGTCGTATCGACGGCATGGTCGAGTCCAACCCGATGCTCGGCTTGCGCGGCGTGCGCCTGTCCGTCGTCTTCGGTGACCTGCCGCTCATGCAGGTCCGTGCCGTGGCAACGGCTGCCGCCCGCCTTATCAAGGAAGGCGTCGACCCGCGTCCCGAGATTATGGTTCCGCTCGTTTCCATTACGGCCGAGCACGTTCAGACTCGCGAGGTCATCGAGCGCGTGATCGCCGAGGTTTCCTCCGAGGAAGGTGTCGAGCTCAACATTCCCGTGGGCACGATGCTCGAGCTGCCGCGCGCTTGCATGGTCGCCGACGAGATTGCGCAGCATGCCGACTTCTTCTGCTTTGGCACCAACGACCTCACGCAGACGACGTTCGGTTTCTCGCGTGACGACGCCGAGGCTAAGTTCATCCCGCTGTACATGCACAAGAAGATCTTGAAGGACAACCCCTTCGAGACCATCGACTCGGCGGTACTCGAGCTGGTGCGCATGGCCGTGGTGAAGGGTCGCGCTACCAACCCCGGCATGCACTTTGGCGTGTGCGGTGAGCACGGCGGCGACCCTAAGTCCATCAAGGGCCTGTTCAACGTGGCCGATGTGGACTATGTGTCCTGCTCGCCCTACCGCGTGCCTCTCGCACGCCTGGCTGCCGCCCAGGCCAAGCTCGAGGCGAAGCGCTCCGCCTAACGTTTTGGGTATAGACGCCTAGCGTAGCCCCCTTCATTCGTGAGGCGGGCGGTTATCATGTGCGGGTTTTGTCTTTTTGTCTGCGTAAAAAATTGTTCTTGCAGCGGAAACCCGCGCGTGTATACTCGAATACGTTTGTTCAACTACGTGCCGGCCAAGGTGGTACGGCACCTCTAGAAGAGTAAGGAATTGCACATGGATTACATCCGCGCAATCGAGCGTCAGCAGATCCGCGAGGACATTCCTCAGGTTCGCGTCGCCGACAACGTCAAGGTTCACTACCGCATTAAGGAAGGCGACCGCGAGCGCATCCAGGTCTTCCAGGGCGACGTCATCCGTATGGCCGGCGCCGGTGCCCGCGAGACCTTCACCGTCCGCAAGATGTCCTTCGGTGTCGGTGTTGAGCGTACCTTCCCGCTTCACAGCCCCAAGATCGCCAAGCTCGAGGTCGTCCGTCATGGTCGCGTCCGTCGCGCCAAGCTGTACTACCTCCGCGACAAGGTGGGCAAGGCTGCTCGCATCCCCGAGAAGCGCTAAGAAGATCGCAGCGTCTGTCCACTCGTTTGGACACAAGGGTCACCTTCGGGTGGCCCTTCTTTTTATCTGATTTGCATGCAAGGAGGGCCTGGTATGGCCAACATGACGAGCTCGGTTTCGGCATCGCAGGTTGCCGGTGAGTTGGCGAGCGCCACGTTCGAGGAGATTCCCGCCCTCGTGGAGCATTATCGCGAGGATCCGCGCCAGCAGGTGATCAAGGCTTGCGAGCGTGCCCTTAAGCGTCATGCCAAGGAGCTTGCCGAGCGCGAGCGCGTCAACGGCATGTATCAGCTTATGCATGAGCTCGGCGGTGATGGTTTGGTCGTGGGCGTCGACGAGGTGGGTCGCGGATCGGTGGCCGGTCCTTTGACGGTATGCGCCGTCTGCCTTCCTATGGAGCCGCGCGTCTGGGGCATCAACGATTCCAAAAAGCTCACGCCGGCGCGCCGCGAGTTGCTCTCAGTGAAGATTGCCGAGGTGGCGACGGCAATTGGTTTTTGCCATATCGCGCCTAAGGATATCGATGAGATGGGCATGGCCCGCGCCATTCGAGCCGCTGTCGCGGGCGCCGTGGCCGATACGGGGCTCGAGCCCGATTGCGTGCTTATGGACGGTAACCCCTTGGGCGCCGTTCCCAACGAGCGCGACGTGGTGAAGGGCGATGCCAAGATCGCCTGTATCGCCGCGGCGTCCATCATGGCCAAGGTCACGCGTGACGAGATGATGGTCGAGTACGATGCCGAGTATCCCGAGTACCATTTGGCCGAATCGAAAGGCTACGCAAGCCCCGAGCACATCGAGGCCATTCGCAAACATGGACTTTGTCCACTGCACCGCGTGAGCTTTTGCGGAAACTTTCTGCAGACTGAGCGCCTTTTCTAGGTCAATTGTGGAGACAGGGACCTCAGGGGTTTTATAAACCTGCTGGTAGCGGGCCGTATGCAACACCATTGCTGCGTACGGCCCGTTTTTTGACGGCATTTGGTCAGCTTTTGGTTTGCTTCCGGTACTTACCCGCATGAAAGGTGCCCTCATCATCGGGGCAATGCAGCGTGCGGGAAAGGAGACCCCATGAGTGCCGCAAGCAAAAAGAGCAAGACGCAGCAGCTCAAGGAGCGTTGGGAAAACGGCGAGCTCGACTGCGGGGCGATGACGCCCGAGTTTATCAAGGGACTCAGTCCCCGCGAGCTGGGCATGCTGGGCGAGCTGATCACCATCGACTACTTTAACGAGCGCGGCTACACCTTGCTGGAGCAGGGTTATCGTTGCACCGAGGGCGAGGCCGATCTGGTGCTGCTCGATGAGCTCGACGATGTCGTGGTGATGGCCGAGGTCAAGACCAGACGCGTCGCACTGGATTGCAGCACGCGGGTCTTTCCCGAGGAGGCCGTGGACGCCCAAAAGCAACGCCGCTACCGCCGCATCGCAAGTTGCTATCTCATGGAGCATTATCCGCTCAAGGCGATTCGCTTCGATGCCGTGGGCGTCACCATTCGTGGCGGGCATATCGCTGAGATCGAGCATCAGTACAACGCGTTCGATTGGCAGGTGTCGTGATGGCGTTCGAGACGTTTGCCGTTCACGCGGCCTGCATCCGTGGCGTCGAGGCGATTCACGTCACGGTCGAGGTCTCGCTTGCCGGTGGTGTTCCGGGCATCCAAATGCTCGGCATTCCGAGTATGGAGGTGATGGAGTCACGCGGTCGTATTCGCTGCGCGATGCGCTCCGCCGGGTTCGAGATCCCACGCTCGGGCATTACGGTCAACCTAGCGCCCGGCGATATTCGCAAGACCGGTAGCGGCTTTGATCTGCCCATCGCCATCGCGGTTCTGGCGGCCGATGGGCAGATTCCCCGTGACAACCTCGATCGCTGCCTTATCGCCGGCGAGCTCGGCTTGGACGGTACGGTGCTTCCCGTCAAGGGCGAGGTGGCGTTTCAGCTATTGGCGCGTGATATGGGGCTGTCCTTTATCGCCGGCAGGTCCGATCAGCATGTGCCGCTTGCGGGCGTGGATTGCGGATTTATCGATCATCTGTCTCAGCTTGCTCGCGGCATGGGCGATGCCGTGCGTCATTATCTGGATTCCGAGGGTGTTGAGGCGACCTTTGAGCCCGAACTCGACTATGCCGATGTGCTGGGGCAGGAAGTCGCCAAGCGCGGCATGGCGCTTGCGGCCGCCGGCGAGCTCGGTTTGCTTATGATCGGGTCCCCGGGATCGGGCAAGACGATGCTCGCCCGTCGTATGACCAGCATCCTGCCCGAGCTTTCCGTTGAGGATCAACAGGAGGCGCTGTGCATCCATTCGGTTTTGGGTGAGAACATCGATGGCTTATTGGCAGGTCATCGGCCGTTTCGAAGTCCCCATCACAGCATATCAACGGCTGGCCTCATTGGCGGAGGGCGCCCGGTGCATCCGGGTGAGATCAGCCTGGCTCATGGCGGCGTGCTCTTTTTGGACGAGCTTGCTGAGTTTCCCACGGGTGTGCTGCAGACGCTGCGTCAGCCCATCGAACGCGGCTACGTCAGGATCGTACGCGTCGACGGGGCCTTTACCTTCCCGTCGCGCTTTCAGCTGCTGGCTGCGAGTAACCCTTGCCCCTGCGGCTTCTTGGGTGATCGCGAGGTGCCGTGTCGCTGCTCGGCGGCGATGGTCGAGCGCTATCGGTCTAAACTGCGCGGTCCTTTGGCCGACCGTATCGACATGATGATCGATGTGACCCGTCCCGACCCCCAAGTGATTATCGAGGGTGCGGAGGGTATGTCGTCTGCCGAGTTACGTGACTACGTTGTGCGCGGTCGCGCTTTTCGCGCTTGGCGCGAATCCCGTATGGACGATGCGGATGCCGAGGCCGAGGATGACGAGACACGGTCCATTGACGGCGTCGTTTCGACCTTTGAGCTCGATGATGCGGCGGAGAAGTGTGTGCTCGGCCTGTCGAAGCGCACACATCTCACGGGTCGCGGCATTGTGCGACTGGTGCGTATCGCGCGTACAATCGCCGACGTCGCCGAGAGCGAGCAAGTGACGCAGGACCACGTGCTCGAGGCAGCGATGTACCAGGGAAGGAGGGACCAATGATGGCCGAGGGGACCTACGAGCTGCATCCAGGTGATGCGTTGTATCCCGAGACCGTTTTGGAGCTTTCTGATGTACCCCAGACGCTCTATGTGCGCGGCAACCCCGAGGTGCTTTCGACGCCCGCGCTCTCCATCATCGGCGCGCGCAAGGCCTCGCCGTATGGTCTTGCCGTGGCAGAGCTTGCGGCAAAGGTGGCGGTCGAGGCGGGAGTGACGGTAGTTTCGGGCGGCGCGGTCGGTTGTGACCAGGCCTCGGGTTGGGCTGCGGTCAACGCCGGCGGCAAACACGTCGTGGTGCTGGGGACGGGCGCCGACGTGGTCTACCCGCGTTCGAGCGCGGGGCTTATTATGCGCACGCTCGATACGGGTGGCGCGGTCGTGTCGATCTCTCCGTGGGGCATGGGTCCGCGCAAGTTTGCCTTTCCGCGCCGCAATCGCGTGATCGCGGCCCTGTCGCAAGCCCTCTTTGTTTCCGAGGCGGGTATGCCTTCCGGGACGTTTTCTACAGCCGAGGCTGCTATGGATTTGGGGCGTGAACTTCTTGTCGTGCCGGGGTCGATCCTATCGCCCGAGTCGCGTGGCACGAATTACCTCATTGCGAACGGTGCTTGCTGCATCATCGACGAGGAATCTATCGAGATGGCTATCTCACGCATCTACGGCACCCTGCGCTACTCGCGCCCCGATGCTCCCGGCATTGCCGACCTGGATCCAACACAGCAGACCGTGATGCATGCGCTCATCGCCTCTCCGCTCAAGGTCGACGACATCGCGGCGCTCGTCGCGCTCGATGCTGTCGGCGTACTCAAACTCTTGGGTTCGCTTGAACTCGAGGGCCTTATCGAGCGCATGATGGATGGAAGGTATGCGCCCTCCAAGTTTGCCCTTCACGCCCAGACGCCCTTCGGTCACAATGGAAAACGTGTCAATTAGAAAGGTGTTTGCAGATGCAGTTCGATCAGGTGACGGTTATCGGTGGCGGTCTGGCGGGTTCGGAATGCGCGATCCAGCTGGCAGACCGCGGTTTTGCCGTAAAGCTGTGCGAGATGCGCCCCCAGGTTAGCTCCCCGGCTCACCATACCGATCACTTGGCAGAGCTCGTCTGCTCCAATTCGTTTAAGTCGACCCGTCCGGATTCCGCGGCTGGTTTGCTGAAGGCCGAGCTTGAGCGCATGGGTTCAGTCCTGCTCGATTGCGCCCATCGCGCGGCTGTTCCCGCCGGCGGTGCCCTGGCGGTCGACCGCGTCAAGTTTTCCGAGCTTGTCGAGGCCGAGGTTGCCGCCCGTCCCAATATCGAGGTCGTGCACGGCGAGGTCACGCAGATTCCCGAGGGTCACGTGGTCATTGCCGCGGGCCCGCTGTGTTCACCGGCGCTGAGCGAAGAGGTCATGAAGCTCGTCGGTGGCGACGCCCTTGCGTTCTTCGATGCCGCGGCGCCGATCGTCGATGCCTCCACGCTCGATATGGACGTGCTGTTTTCGCAGTCGCGCTACGAGGAGCAGGGGAGCGGCGACTATCTCAACGCTCCGCTCAACAAGGAGGAGTACGAGGCCTTTATCGAGGCACTTACCACGGCCGACCGCGTGGTGCTCAAAGACTTTGAGGGCGGCGATCTGTTCCAGGCCTGCCAGCCTGCCGAGGAAGTTGCGCGCACCGGCAAGGACGCCATTCGCTTTGGCGCCATGAAGCCCGTCGGCCTCACCGACCCGCGTACCGGACGTCGCCCCTGGGCGGCGATTCAGCTGCGTGCCGAGAACAAGGAGAAGACCGCCTATAACCTGGTGGGCTTCCAGACAAACCTGACCTTTGGCGAGCAGAAGCGCGTCTTCCATATGGTGCCGGGCCTGGAGAACGCTGAGTTCTTCCGCTACGGTGTCATGCACCGCAATACCTTTGTCGACGCCCCGCACGTGCTCGATGGCACCTTTGCCGTGCCCGGTACCGGCGTGCGCCTAGCCGGTCAGATCACCGGCACCGAGGGGTACATGGAAGCCGTGGCGACCGGTCTGCTCGCGGCGCTCAACACCTATGCCGAGGCTATCGGTGTCGCGGGCGTCGAGTTGCCGCGCGTGGGCGCTCTGGGTGCGCTCGTGGGCTATGCGACCGATCCTGCCACCGTGGGCTATCAGCCTATGCATGTCAACTTTGGCCTGGTGCCGCCACTCGAGGATGGTAAGCGCCGCAGCAAGCGCGACCGCTACCAGGCCTATGCGGACCGTGCGCTCGAGGCCCTTGATGCCTATCTGGCCACTCGTCCTGATCTGTTTGGAGGCGACCGGTCATAGCCTTTGACCTGTACGACACCGTCGACTCGTTTATCGCCTATATCTCACGTGTCGAGGGACTTTCTCCCAACACGGTGACGGCCTACGGCTCGAGGCTGGAGCGCTTTGCTGCCTGGTGCGAGCGCGAGGATATCGATGCTTTCGCTGCCGACGTGCGCACCATTCGCCGCTATCTTGCCGAGCTTTCGCGTGAGCAGGTGGCTCCCCGAACGCTTGCGGCGCATCTGTCGGCTATCCGATCGCTCTATCGATGGATGGCTGCCGAGGGGGTCGTGGAGGGCGATGTGGTCTCGGCAATTTCCTCGCCCAAGCTCCCGCGCGATCTACCCGGTGTGCTGACGACCCAACAGGTGGAGGCGCTGCTCAAGACGCCTGATACCTCAACACCCGCGGGACTGCGCGATGCGGCGATGCTCGAGCTGCTCTATGCCTCGGGCGCCCGTATCTCTGAGCTCGCAGCACTCAATGTGGAGTCCATTGCGTGGTCCGAACGCACGCTGCGCCTGTGGGGCAAGGGGAGCAAAGAACGTATCGTCCCTCTGTATCGTCGTGCGCTCGAGGCGACGCGTCTCTATATTGAGGAGGGGAGGCCGGAGTTGCTCGCTCAGGCAAAGCGTCGTGACCCCGCTACCGGGCCGCATCCGCTGCTTATATCGGCGCGCGGTAATCGCATGAGTGCCGCCATGCTCAGGCGGCGGTTTCATATGCTGGCGACGCTCGCCGGCATTCCGGCCGACATCGCCCCGCATGCGATGCGCCATACCTTTGCGACCGACTTGCTCGAGGGCGGCGCGGACCTGCGCTCGGTTCAAGAGCTGCTGGGCCATGCGAGCCTGTCCACGACGCAGATCTACACGCATCTCACACCCGATCGGCTTAAGCGGGCTATGGCTCAAGCCCATCCCCGCGGCGAATAGTGGCTGGGACGTCCCGCGCCGCGCTCAGGTGTGTGGTTTTGATTGCGGGTTGGCAGGAAGATGCATTCCTGCTATCATTCATCGGGTTGCTTCACGGCAACAGGTTTTTATCACGCACGCGCGGCTACTTCATACCGTGGTGCCCGGGCTTTGGTAGCACATGTCCGGGTTGGTTTTGGAGGATGACCCCGCGCGGAGGCAAACCACAGGAGGTTTAACATGGCTACCAAGATTAATATCCGCACCCTGCTCGAGGCCGGCTGCCACTTCGGTCACCAGACCCGTCGCTGGAACCCCAAGATGAAGCCGTTCATCTTCGGTGAGCGCAACGGCATCTACATCCTCGACCTCAAGCAGACTATCCTCGACGCCGACCAGGCCTACACCTTCGTCAAGAACGTCGCCAAGGGCGGCAACGTGCTGTTCGTCGGCACCAAGAAGCAGGCTCAGGAGGCCGTCAAGAACGCTGCTGAGCGCGCCAACATGCCTTACATCAACCAGCGTTGGCTCGGCGGCATGCTGACCAACTTCGTCACCATCCGCTCCCGCATCAACCGCATGGAGGAGCTTGAGGCCATGGTCGAGGACGGCCGCATGGCAGTGCTCCCCAAGAAGGAGCAGGCTGTTCTCGGCAAGGAGCTCACCAAGCTCCAGACCAACCTCGGTGGCGCCCGCGACATGAAGGGTCTGCCCCAGGCTCTCTTTGTCATCGACACCAAGCGCGAGGAGAACGCCATCAAGGAGGCTCAGCGCCTGAACATCCCCGTCGTCGCTCTGATCGACACCAACTCCGATCCCGACGAGGTCGAGTACGGCATCCCCTGCAACGATGACGCTATCTCTGCTGTCACCCTTATGTGCGAGCTCATGGCTGACGCCTGCCTCGCTGGCTCCGGCAAGGAGCAGGTCTCCGAGGCCGAGATGGCCGCTGAGCCCAAGGCCGAGTAAATCAGTCTTAGTTAATTCTTTTTCATCTCTTTGAAAGGAACCACAATGGCCCAGATTACCGCCGCTATGGTCAAGCAGCTCCGCGAGATGACCGACTCCCCGATGATGGAGTGCAAGAAGGCTCTCGTCGAGGCTGACGGCGACATGGACGCCGCTGTCGACGTTCTGCGTAAGAACGGCCTTGCCAAGGCTGCCAAGAAGGCTGGCCGTGAGACCAACGAGGGCGCTGTCGCCGCGTACGTCTCCGAGGATGGCAAGACCGGCGCTCTGCTCGAGCTCTCCTGCGAGACCGACTTCGTTGGCTCCAACGCCAAGTTCACCGGCTTTGCTTCCAAGGTCGCTGAGGTTGTCGCTACCACCGATCCTGCTGACGTCGACGCTCTGCTCGAGAAGCCGATGGGCGAGGAGACCGTTTCCTCCGAGCTCACCGAGATGATTCACATCATGGGCGAGAACATGAAGATCTCCCGCTTCGCTGCCCGCAAGGCCGAGAACGGCGCGCTCGCTTCTTACATCCACATGGGTGGTAAGATCGGCGTCCTCGTCGAGTTCGCCTTCGAGAAGGCCGAGACCGCTCAGGCTGAGTCCTTCAAGACCTTCGCTCACGACGTTGCCCTTCAGGTTGCCGCCGTCGCACCGATCTGCGCTACTCGCGATCAGGTTCCGGCCGAGACCGTCGAGCACGAGAAGCAGATCTACATGGCCCAGGCTGCCGAGTCCGGCAAGCCCGAGGCTATCCAGGAGAAGATGGCTGTTGGCCGTCTGGAGAAGTTCTACAAGCAGTCCGTGCTCACCGAGCAGGAGTTCATCAAGGACAGCTCCCTCACCATCAAGAAGTACGCTGAGCAGGTCTCCAAGGAGCTCGGCGACACCATTACCGTCGTTGCCTTTGACCGTCTGGTCCGTGGCGAGTAAATAAGCTCTTGTAGCTGGTAATGAGCAGGCTGTGGGTTTTACTCACAGCCTGCTTTTTCATGGCTCTTATCAGAGCCTTTGATATCATATTGAGAGTCTAATTAAAGGAGGATCGCTTTGTCCGACATCCGATATAAACGCGTGCTTCTTAAGCTTTCCGGCGAAGCACTGATGGGCGACGGCCAATATGGCATCGACCCCAAGGTTACCGACCATCTTGCCAAGCAGGTCAAGGAGCTGCTCGCCGTTGGCCATGAGGTCGGCGTCGTTGTCGGCGGCGGCAATATTTTCCGTGGCATGGCCGGCGCTGCCGGTGGCATGGAGCGTGCTCAGGCCGACTACATGGGCATGCTGGCAACCGTTATGAACGCGCTTGCTCTGCAGGATGCCTTCGAGCATAACGATGTTCCCTGCCGCGTGATGAGCGCTATCCAGATGAACGAGATCTGCGAGCCCTATATTCGCCGTCGCGCCATCAACCACCTTTCCAAGGGCAATGTCGTTATTTTTGCCGCCGGTTCGGGCAATCCGTACTTTACGACTGACACCGCCGCGGCCCTTCGCGCCTGCGAGATCGGTGCGGAGATTCTGATTAAGGCCACCAAGGTTGACGGCATCTACGACAAGGATCCCGTCAAGTGCGCCGATGCCGTCCGTTTTGACAAGATTACCTATCACGAGGTTCTCGTCCGCGGTCTGCAGGTTATGGATTCCACGGCTACGGCACTGTGCCAGGATAACCGTATGCCGATTTTGGTCCTCAACATCGATGGCGAGGACACCGTCAAGCGCGCGCTCGCGGGTGAGCCCGTCGGCACGCTCGTCTATCAGGAGGATTAAGCATGGCAGAGAACATCACCGCCCATATGGACAAGTCGCTCGAGTCCCTCAAGCATAACTTCTCCAAGGTCCGTACCGGTCGTGCCAACGCCAACATTCTGTCCGACATCACCGTCGATTATTACGGTGTCCCCACGCCGGTCACGCAGGTTGCCGCCGTCAAGACCCCCGAGGCTCACATGCTGCTCATCGAGCCGTGGGATAAGGCGCTCATCAATGCTATCGTCAAGGCCATCGGCGCTTCCGATCTGGGCATTACCCCCAACTCTGATGGCACCGTCGTTCGTCTGCCGTTCCCGGCGCCCACTGAGGAGCGCCGTCGCGAGCTCGTCAAGGAGTGCCGCGAGTACGCCGAGCAGGCCAAGGTGTCTATCCGTAACATCCGTCGCGACTTCAACAATAAGCTCGAGCGCGATGAGGAGCTCACCGAGGACGATGTCCGTCGCGAGCAGGCCAAGGTCCAGAAGCACACCGATGAGTATGTCGCCAAGGTCGAGGAGCTTCTGAAGGAAAAAGAAGCCGAGGTCATGGAGATCTAAGGTGCAATACGACGAGCATAAACTGGTCGAGTACTTTGCCGACGCCCCTGCGGGCGTCGGTTTTTCCGACCTTGACCTCAATAACATTCCGCACCATATCTCGTGCATCATGGACGGCAACGGTCGTTGGGCCACGTCGCGCGGTCTTGCACGCACCGAGGGTCATAAGGCAGGTATCCTCTCGCTGCGCGAGATCATTACCGCCTGCGTGCGCCTGGGCGTCGACGTGCTTTCTGCCTATGCGTTTTCTACCGAAAACTGGAACCGTCCGCAGCATGAGGTCAACGTCTTGATGCATCTGTTTGCCAAGACGTTTATCGACGAGCTGCCTCTTCTGAAGCGCGAAAACGTGCGCGTTGTCTTTTTGGGCGACATTTCCGCGCTGCCCAAGAAGACCCGCGACGTTTTTGAACGCGGTCTTGCCGAGTGCGCCGATCACACCGGTATGACGCTGGCGCTTGCCGTCAACTACGGCGCGCGTGCCGAGATTACCCGCGCTGTCCGTCAGATTGCACTCGACGCTGCCGCCGGTAAGATCGATCCTGCCGCAATTGATGACGACATGGTGGCTTCCCACCTCTATACTGCCGGCCTTCCCGATCCTGAGCTTGTGATTCGCACCTCTGGTGAGCTGCGCCTTTCGAACTATCTGCTGTGGCAGGTGGCTTATTCCGAGTTCTACGTCACCGATACCTATTGGCCCGACTTTGATCGTTGGGGCCTTGTCGACGCCATTTTGGCCTATCAGGGCCGTGACCGTAGGTTTGGTGGACTGAGCAAGACCGAGGAGGCTTAATCGTGTCCGATCGTCCCAAGGCATCTGCTCCCAAGACGCCTGCGCGCAAAGCTGCCACTGCGGGAGCGCCTGCAGCGAAGAGCGGCACCGGTTCGTGGCTGGCGGGCTTTATTACCCGTGCCGCCGCCGGTATCGTCTACGCCGTTGTCTTTATCCTGTGCCTGGTTTTGGGTATCGTGCCCACGGCCATCTTTGTTTCTGTCATGAGCGGTCTGTGCTGCTATGAGTTTTTCCGTATGACAAGGCTCGATGGCAAGATGGCTAACGAGCGCATGGGTATCGCTGCCGCCGTACTCTTTCCGCTGTCGGCGTTGGGCGATTCGATGTTGCTGAATGCCCTGCTTTTTGCCCTGATGCTCGCTGTGGGCATTTGGTATGTCTGGTCGCCGCGTACCCGCATCTCTGATGTGGCAGTGACGCTCATGGGTCCCATCTACACTGGCTTTATGCTGTCGGCTATCGTGCTGCTGCGCGATGCCGTGCCCGGTTTTGCCGGTGCCCTGCTTTCAGTGGGCGTTTGCGCGTCCCTTTGGGTCTCCGATTCGTTTGCCTACATCGTGGGCAGCCGTATCGGCAAGCACAAGATGGTTCCCAAGATTTCTCCCAAAAAGAGCTGGGAGGGGTTTGTCGGCGGCATCCTGGGCTCGGTTTTGATTTGGCTCATCCTGTGGGCGACGCACTTCTACAAGCTCAGCCTGCCCTATGCGCTGCTGTGCGGCGTGGTTGTGTCCATTCTGGGCGTTATCGGCGACCTTATCGAGTCGCGCATCAAGCGCGGTGTGGGCGTCAAGGATTCCGGCAACCTTATCCCGGGCCACGGCGGCATGCTCGATCGTAGCGATTCGCTTATCTTCGGCTGCATCACCGCGCAGCTGTTGCTGATGATCGGAGGCGTGCTGTAATGTCTTTCCAGACGACGTATGGCTCCGATGGACGCCTTCGCGTTGCCATCCTGGGTTGTACGGGCTCTATCGGCACCCAGGCGCTCGATGTGTGCCGCCAGCATGCCGATTGCCTGCAGGTGACGGCGCTGTCCGTTAACTCCAGTACCCTCGAGCTCGTTGCCGCTGCCCGCGAGTTCTCGGTTTCGGCGGTTGCCGTGGCCGATGTCGCTCATGGCGATGATGCCGTGCTGCAGGAGTTGCCCGAGGGAACGAAGCTCGGCGTTGGCGCGCAGGCGGTTTGCGAGCTCGCGCGTCGCGACGATGTCGACTGCGTGCTTGTCGCTATTGTGGGCGCCGCCGGTCTCGAGGCGAGCCATGCGGCCTTGACCTCGAATAAGCGCCTTGCCCTTGCCAACAAGGAGTCCCTCGTCGTCGGTGGCGACTTGCTTATGCCGTTGGCGCAACCGGGCCAGCTTATTCCAGTTGACTCTGAGCATTCCGCCATCTACCAGTGCTATCTGGGTGAGAACCCGCGCGAGGCCCACTGCATTTGGCTCACCTGCTCGGGCGGTCCGTTCTTTGGCCGCACGCGCGACGAGCTCAATCGCGTGACGCGTGCCGATGCCCTCGCACATCCCACGTGGGCCATGGGTGCCAAGATCACCATCGACTCCGCCACCCTCATGAACAAGGGCCTGGAGCGCATCGAGGCCATGCACCTGTTTAACTGCGACCTCGATTTCATTAACGTGGTCGTGCAGCGTCAGTCCAAGATTCACTCTATGGTCGAGTTTGCCGACGGCTCCGTGATGGCGCATCTCGGTGCTTCCGACATGCGTATTCCCATCCAGTTCGCGTTCTCGTATCCCGAGCGTTGGGATACCCCGGCGCCTCGTATCGATTTTCGCGAGCTGGGGCAGCTCACGTTTGATGCTGCCGACATGGATACCTTCCGCTGTCTGGCACTGGCCGAGCGTGCCGGCAAGACGGGCGGCACCATGCCGTGCGTGCTCAATGCCGCCAACGAGGTTGCCGTCGATGCCTTCCTGCACGATAGCTGCAGCTTTACCGATATCGATCGCATTGTGGAATCCTGCATGGATGCCCACGATATGCAGGCGGTCGATTCGTTTGAGCAGCTTCGCGACATCGATGCGTGGGCGCGTGAAAAGGCTGCGCAGGTGCTCGCCGCAACCCGTTCCTAACCCATAAGGATTGCTTTTTCGTTTTATGGATACTGTTCTGAGCGTTCTCTCATCGGTCTTTTGGGGCCTGCTGATGCTTTCCGTCCTCGTGTTTTTGCACGAGGGCGGCCACTTTTTGGCGGCGCGTGCCTGCGGCGTCCGTGTGACCGAGTTCTTTTTGGGCCTGCCGTGCCGCTTTGACATTCATTACACGTCGCGTCGCATTGGAACCAAGTTTGGCGTGACCCCGCTGCTGCTGGGTGGCTACGCTGCCATCTGCGGTATGGATCCGACCGACGTCTCGTGTGCCGATCGCGTGCTCGCGGCTATCTATCGTCATGGTCGCGTGACCGTGGCCGACCTTGCTGTCGAGCTCGAGCTTTCCGAGGAGGATGTGCTTGAGGCATGCGCCCTGTTGCTTGGCTGGGGCTCCATCGCACCCTGGTATGAGGAAGGGGAGAAGCCCTCGCCGAGCTACTATCCCACCAAGTATCAGACGCTGCCGCGAGATGCGGCGGGTTACACCACCTTTGACGGCCGCCGTTTCGATCGCGAACATTCAACTGCCGAGGGCGATGCGTGGGAGCTGCCGTGCGGCGAGGCCGAGTTCCTTGCACAAGAGCGTTCGCACACCTATCTTGGCCAGAGCTTTCTCAAGCGCGCCTTTATGCTGCTCGCGGGCATTATTGTCAATATCTTGACGGGCTTTTTGCTCCTTATGAGTATCTATTCCATTGCGGGTGTCACCGTGCCGATGGATACCAACGTGATCGGTCAGGTTGACGGGGGGTCTATTGCCGCCAAGGCGGGTATCGAGGGCGGCGACGCGATCCTTTCGGTTGACGGAGTATCGTGCTCTACCTGGATGGACGTTTACGATGCCATCGGCAAGGCTGCCGGTAAGGACGATATCGCCATCGAGTACGAGCGTGACGGCAAGCAGCATTCGACCACGGTTGCGCTCAAAGAGGACGAGCGCCTGGGTGTGTATGCCTCTATGCAGGTGGTCCGTTTAGACCCGATCACCTCGGCGCGTCTGTCATTCTCCTATGTTGTACAGACGGCGGATGGCGTTATGCGCCTACTCCAGCCGCAGCATACGATGGAGATTCTCGATCAGTCTTCTTCGATCGTGGGTATTAGCGTTATGTCCTCACAGGCTGCTGCTGCCGGCCCTGCCACGTTCCTTTCGTTTGCCGCCCTCATTTCGTTCTCGCTTGGCTTTATGAACCTGCTGCCCATCCCACCACTCGATGGCGGCAAGCTGGTCATCGAGATCATTCAAAAGATTGCGGGCCGCGAGCTTCCGCTCAAGGTCCAGACGATTGTGAGCTATGTGGGCATCGCGCTCTTTGCGCTGCTGTTTGTCTATATGCTTCGTTCCGACATCCTTCGATTTATTCTGTAGGGGAGTGTTTGGTTTGTCTTTATCCCATCCTTTGCCTTGCGAGCTGACGCGCCCCGTGCATGTGGGCGGCGTGCAGATCGGTGGCGGCGCGCCTGTGGTGGTCCAATCTATGACCTGCACCGATACTGCTGATGCCCAGGCAACGCTTGCGCAGGTGTGCGCGTTGGCGCAGGCTGGCTGCGATATCGTGCGCGTGAGTGTGCCCACCGAGGCCGCACTTGAGGGTTTCCGCACCATCTGCGCCGAGTCTCCGGTGCCGATTGTCGCCGATATCCACTTTAACCATAAACTCGCCATTGGTGCCGTTGAGGCCGGTGCTGCCAAGCTGCGCATCAATCCCGGCAATATTGGCGATTGGGCCAAGGTTGACGCGGTGATCGATGCTGCGGGTGCCGCGGGCTGTGCGATTCGTATCGGCGTCAATGCCGGTTCGCTTGAGCAGGATATCGCCGAGCGCGACGACCTCACGCAGCCCGAAAAGCTCGTGATGTCGAGCGAGCGTTTCGTCAAGCATTTTGAAGACCGCGGCTTTACGAACATTGTGCTTTCGGCTAAGGCCCATAGCGTGCAAACGACGCTCGATACCTATCGAGCCCTGTCGCGTGAGATTCCCCACGTTCCGCTTCACCTGGGCGTAACCGAGGCGGGTACCAAGCTGCAGGGCACCATCAAGAGCTCTGTAGGCTTGGGTATCTTGCTTTCCGAAGGCATCGGCGACACCATGCGTGTGTCGCTCACGGCCGATCCGGTTGAGGAGCCGCCGGTCGCCTGGGGAATTCTACAGTCGCTGGGCCTGCGTCGCCGTGGTCCCGAGATTGTCTCGTGCCCCACGTGCGCCCGCTGCCAGGTTAACCTTATTCCCATCGCCGAGGAGGTCACCGAGCGGCTTAAGAACTATTCCGCGCCGCTTTCGATCGCCGTGATGGGATGTGCGGTCAACGGCCCCGGAGAGGCATCTGACGCCGACCTGGGTGTTGCCTGCGGACGTGGTCAGGGCCTGCTCTTTTCGCATGGCCAGATCATTGGTAAAGTAGCTGAGGATCAAATTGTCGACGCGCTGATGGCCGAGGTCGACAAGCTTATTGAGGAGTAATAAATGACCCGAGCAATGTATATGTCTAAGCTCTATGCGCCGACGCTTAAAGAGGATCCGGCGGACGCCGAGCTCGCCAGTCACCGCCTGCTGCTCCGTGCCGGCATGATCCGCAAGGAGGCCGCCGGCCTGTATTCCTACCTGCCGCTTGCTTGGCGCTCGATTCGCAAGATCGAGAACATCGTGCGCGACGAGATGGACGCTGCGGGCGCTCAGGAGCTCATGATGCCCATTATGGTCGACGCCGAGCTGTGGCGTGAGTCCGGCCGTATCGATGCCTATGGCAAGGAGCTTGTGCGCTTTGACGACCGTCATGGTCGCGAGTTCGTGCTGGGCCCCACCCACGAGGAGACCGTCACGGCCCTGGTGCGCAATGAGCTGCGTTCCTACAAGCAGCTGCCTGTCAATCTGTACCACATTCAGGACAAGTTCCGCGATGAGTTCCGTCCCCGCTTTGGCCTGATGCGCGGCCGCGAGTTCATCATGAAGGACGCCTACAGCTTCTCTGCCACGCAGGAGAGCCTGCAGGAGGAGTATGACAAGATGAAGCAGGCCTACGCCAACATCTGCGAGCGCTGCTACATCAAGGCTCTGCCCGTTGTCGCCGACTCCGGCGAGATCGGCGGCGACACCTCCGTCGAGTACATGGCTCTGGCTGACGCCGGCGAGGCCTCGCTCGTCTACTGCGACGATTGCGGCTTTGCTGCCGATGACGAGGCGGCAAGCACCAAGGTCGTTGTGACCGAGGGCCCCGGCGACGGCACGCTCACCAAGGTCGAGACTCCGGGTATGGGTACCATTGAGGCCGTCGCCAAGTTCTTTGGCTTCCCCGAGAACGGTACGCGCAAGTCTCTGGCACTCATCGACGCCGAGGGCAAGCCCGTCGTGGCCATTGTCCCGGGTGACCACGAGCTCAACGATTGCAAGGCCGAGCATGTCTTTGGCAAGGGCTATCGCATGATGATTGATGAGGAGCTCCAGACCTACGGTCTGCACAAGGGCTTTATCGGACCGGTTAACTTGCCCGAGGGCATCCGTCTGGTGTGCGACGAGAGCCTGCGCGAGTCCAAGCAGTGGGCCTGCGGTGCCAACGAGGTCGACTATCACTTTACCGGTGCCTGCCCCGAGCGCGACTTTACCGTCGATGAGTGGGCAGATCTGGTCACCGTCGTTGCCGGCGATCCCTGCCCGCACTGCGGCAAGCCGCTCTCTGCTGCCCGCGGCATCGAGGTCTCTCAGGTGTTCCAGCTGGGCACCAAGTACTCCGAGGCCATGGGTGCCACCTTTATGGACGAGGACGGCAAGGAGAAGCCGCTCATCATGGGTTGCTACGGCGTTGGTGTGTCCCGCTCGCTTGCTGCCGTCGTGGAGCAGCACAACGACGAACACGGCATCGTCTGGCCGATCTCCGTTGCCCCGTACGAGGTCGCGGTGATTCCGCTTGATCCCAAGAAGGAGGAGTGCGCTACCGTCTGCGATCAGATTGTTGACGGTCTGTGCGCCGAGGGTATCGAGGTCGTCGTCGACGATCGCGACGAGCGTCCCGGCTTTAAGTTTGCCGATAACGACCTCATGGGCTTCCCGTATCAGGTCGTTCTGGGTAAGCGCGGCCTTAAGAATGGCACTGTGGAGCTCAAGGACCGTGCCACGGGCGAGCGTGAGGACGTGGCGATCGACGAGGTCGTCGCCAAGGTTGCCGAGCTTGTTAAGGCGGCCCGCCGTTAATCGACGATTTCGCTTGTAGTTCGATATACGGGACGGCCCCGCATTTCTCCAGATCGGGGAGATGTGGGGCCGTCCTTTTATCTTGTGGCATCCTCGATATCTAAAAGGAAAACCCCACAGCCCATTCGAGCTGTGGGGTTTCCCTTTGTGCCTCCGATGCGAAATAAATCGCTCAGATATTACTGATAATCGACGACGTCGATCCAGTTCTTCAGGAACTCATCGTTCACGTTGCGCTTACGAGCGAGCTCGGAAGCGGCGACGATGCTCGTCCACTGACGCACGACCTGCATGGGCATGTCGGCGCGGTCGCAGTAGAGCTCCAGGTAGGCCTCAGCCTGATCCTTGCTGTTGAGGGCGAAGAGCAGGTAGGTGGTGGCAACGTCGGCAGCAGGGGAGCCCTGGGTGGCGTGTGCCCAGTCGCATACATAGAGCTGGCCGTCGTCGCCGACGATGACGTTGGAGGGGTTGAAGTCGCCGTGGCAGACCTTGAACTCCTTGGTCATGCCGTCCAGACGCTCCTGAAGGTTGTAGCGCGTGGTGGCATTGAGCTGATCAAGGCTGTCGATCATGCGGGCGAACTTGTCGCGCTGACGGTTGAGCAGCGGGGAGGTGTAGCCGTGGATCTCGATCTGGAGGTCGACGAACATCTCGAGGTACTCACCAAAGCGCTGGGGCTCGGCAGTCATCTTCTCGGCAAGGGTGGTGCCCGGAACCTTCTCGGTCACGAGCGCCCAGCCGTTGGCGTTCTCGAGCTGGGAAACCTCGAGAGCCTTGGGGCTGCGGATGCCGCACTCATTGATGCGGGCAAGATTCAAAGCCTCGTTGAACACGTCGGAGACAGGCTTGGTCTCGTTAAAGACCTTGACGATCTTGTCGCCCAGGTCGTAAACGACCTTGTTGCCACGGCGGACGAGCTCGGTCTTGGAATCGGGTAGCAGCATGGTTGCATCCTTTCAACGATGCGATAGAAGCGACGGCGGGGGTGTGTGAAACACCCGTGCACCCCCGCCGTTAAAAACCGTGCTAAAACTAGCAGACGGCGTAGTCCTGAGGCTCGCGGCCGTAGTAGGCGTCCAGGTAGAGCTCCTTGATCTCGCTCATGAGCGGGTAGCGCGGGTTGGCGCCGGTGCACTGGTCGTTGAATGCCTGCTCGGTCATCTCGTCGAGGGTGTCGAGGAAGTACTGCTCGTCAACACCGTAGTCGGCGATGGTCTTCTTGACACCGATGAAGTCCTTGAGTTCCTCGAGCTTCGTGATGAAGTTCTCGAAGACCTCCTTGTCGTCCTTGCCCTCGATGCCGCAGTACTTGGCCATCTCGGCGTAGTTGTGCAGCGCGTTGGGGTAAGGATACTGGGAGAAGGTACCCATCTTGACGGGAGCCTCAGCGGCGTTGTAGCGCATGACGCGGGTCAGGATGACAGCGTTTGCGAGGCCGTGGGGCAGGTGATGGAAAGCGCCGAGCTTGTGGGCCATGGAGTGGTTGAGGCCCAGGAAGGCGTTGGCGAAGGCCATACCGGCCATGCAGGAGGCGTTGTGCATCTCCTCGCGGGCGTGCGGGTCCTTGGCGCCGTTCGTGAAGCTGGAGGGCAGGTTCTCGAAGACGAGCTTGGCAGCGCGCTCGGAGAGGCCCTTGGTGTAGTCGGAAGCCATGATGGAGACGTAGGACTCGATGGCGTGGGTCATGACGTCGATGCCGGAGGCAGCGGTCAGGCCGCGCGGGGCGGTCATGCAGTTGTCGGCGTCAACGATAGCCATGTTGGGGAGCAGCGCGTAGTCGGCGAGCGGCCACTTGATGCCGGTCTCCTTGTCGGTGATGATGGCGAACGGCGTGCACTCGGAGCCGGTACCCGAAGAGGTCGGGACGGCGACGAAGTAGGCCTTCTTGCCCATCTCGGGGAAAGTGAAGATACGCTTGCGGATGTCCATGAAGTCCATGGCCATGTCCTCAAACTTGCACTCGGGGTGCTCGTACATCATCCACATGATCTTGCCGGCGTCCATAGCTGAGCCACCGCCGACGGCGATGATGACGTCCGGCTCAAAGAGAGCCATCTGCTTGGCGCCGCGACGTGCGCACTGCAGCGACGGATCGGGCTCGACGTCGTAGAAGCAGTCGTGGGCGATGCCCATCTCGTCGAGCTTGGCCTCGATGGCGCGGGTGTTGCCATTCTTGAAGAGGAACTGGTCGGTGACGATGAAGGCGCGCTTCTTGCCCATGACGGTACCGAGCTCGTCGAGAGCGACGGGCGTGGAACCCTTCTTGAAGTAGACCTTCTCGGGAGCGCGGAACCACAGCATGTTCTCACGGCGCTCGGCCACAGTCTTAACGTTGATCAAGTGCTTCACCCCAACGTTCTCGGAGACGGAGTTGCCGCCCCAGGAGCCGCAGCCCAGGGTCAGAGACGGCTTCATGCCAAAGTTGTATAGATCACCGATGCCGCCGTGCGAGGACGGGGTGTTGATGACGATACGGCAGGCCTTCATGACGTGCTCGAACAGGCTGATCTTCTCGGCCTGGGCGGGGTGCACGTACAGAGAGGCGGTGTGGCCCGGGCCACCGGCGAGCACCAGGTGCTCGGCCTTGTCGACGGCCTCCTGGAAGTCCTTGGCGTGATACATGGCCAGGACCGGGGAGAGCTTCTCGTGGGAGAACTCCTCCTTGGCGGGGTCGGTGGAGTTGACCTCGGCGATCAGGATCTTGGTCTTGGCAGGAACCTCGATGCCGGCGAGCTCGGCGATCTTGGCGGCAGCCATGCCGGGAATGCGGTGATCGAGAGCGCCGTTCTTGAACATGGCGGCACGCAGGGCCTCCATCTCGGCACCCTGCTTGACGAAGTAGCAGCCGCGCTTCTGGAACTCGGCTTTGACCTGGTCATAGATGGTGTCGATGACGGTCACGGACTGCTCGGAAGCGCAGATCATGCCGTTGTCGAAGGTCTTGGAGTGGATGATGGAGTTGACGGCGAGCAGCACGTCGGCGGTGTCGTCGATGATGACCGGGGTGTTACCGGCGCCAACGCCCAGGGCGGGCTTGCCCGAGGAGTAGGCGGCCTTGACCATGCCCGGGCCACCGGTGGCGAGGATGATGTCGACGTCACGCATGACCATGTTGGTCAGCTCGATGGAGGGGACATCGACCCAGCCGATGATGCCCTCGGGGGCGCCGGCCTTGACGGCGGCGTCAAGCACGAGCTTGGCGGCGGCGATGGTGCACTTGGCGGCTGCCGGGTGCGGGGAGATGATGATGCCGTTGCGGGTCTTCAGGCTGATCAGCGTCTTGAAGATCGCGGTGGAGGTGGGGTTGGTCGTCGGGATGACGGCGCCCACGATGCCGATGGGCTCGGCGATCTTGGTGATGCCGTAAGCCTCGTCGCGCTCCAGAACGCCACAGGTCTTGGTGTTCTTGTAAGCGTTGTAGATGTACTCTGCGGCGTAGTGGTTCTTGATGACCTTGTCCTCAAGAACGCCGCGGCCGGTCTCCTCGATGGCCATCTTTGCCAACGGGATACGAGCCTTGTTGGCGGCCATGGCGGCCTCATAGAAGATCTTGTCGACCTGCTCCTGCGTGTACGTAGCAAAAAGCGCCTGGGCCTCTCGCATCTGAGCGAGCTTAGCCTCAAGCGCCTCTACGTTGTCCACAATTGCGGGAGTAGTGTTTTCCGGTGACTTTTTCACCATTTGTGTCTCCTTGCGATCGGAGATTTACCCTACGCCTTGCATGATAGCAATAAATAATTCGGTAAACGGTAAGATTCCCGTAAAAGGCATACTAAAACGTTTCAATAAAATGAACCGTTTCAACTTAATCCATCAGCCCAATGCATCGCCCCTCTCATTGGGGACAGACATACATGAGTATTTCAATGGGAAAACGGGGAGAACGGGGCACCTGTTTGACAATCGCTATTCGCGGGTCGCGGTCGAGTCGGACACGCAGGCGGTCCAGTTGCTCGATTATATCCATCTCAATCCTGTGAAAGGCGCGCTCGACTCGCTCGATGCGTACCGCTGGTCAAGCTTCAAGGCATATCAGCTGGGCTATGATTCCTTTGACATCTGCAAACACTCATGTAAGTCTGTCCCCAATGAGTGCAAAAAGGCGCCCTCCGTGGGGGAGGACGCCTTTGGTAAGTTCTATACGAACGCGAGGTCTTTGACCCGGAGAGTCCGAGGTACTTGTTGGTAAGACCTTATTTAGGAGCGCGCAACCTTGCCGGACTTGAGGCAGGTGGAGCAAACGTTCATCTTGCGACGGTGACCATCGACGACGACGTAAACGCGCTGGATGTTGGGGCGGAACTTACGGTTGGTGACGCGGTGAGAGTGGCTGATGGAGCGACCGGCAACGGGGTGCTTACCGCAAACTTCGCAAACTTTGGACATAACTGACCCTCCTTGGGCGACAAACGAACATGTCGCGTTAACAAACAAGCCTGAACTATAGCACAGAAGCAGCTCCCTGTGCGTAATCTACACAGAGATATTCCTCTTTTGGCGATAGTGCTCACGCCACGGCCCTGGACGTAGATCCGATTTGCGTGCAGCAGAGGGGATTATGCCAGCTCGTGCGTGCGTTTTCAAGCTCGTCCCACAAATATATATAGGTTTATGGAGCGCCTGCGCCCGTTTACGGATTGTTCTGTATTTATGCTCGCAATTAAGCTCGAGGTTGGCTACACTATCCCTTGACCATTAAAGGGGTACGAGATACCCACATGGAATTACATAGCTGCCAAAGAGCAGCCCTTCCTGTGGGTGTCTGGTCCGCTTTAAGCGGTCGGGCATCTATTTTTTTGACTGTGTCAGCAGTCAAGACATGTGAGGAAGGAGATCGATGGGCACGACTTCCCCCAAGGCGGTCATCATGGACGAGACCGCCGTCAATCGAGCGATGACCCGCATCGCGCACGAGATTCTCGAGCGCAACGAGGGCTGTGAAGACCTCGCTCTGGTCGGCATCGTCACGCGCGGCGACCTTCTGGCAAAGAAGCTCGCCGAGGAGATCAAGGAGATCGAGGGCGTCGACGTTCCGCTCGGCAGCCTGGACATCAGCTTCTACCGCGATGACTATGCGACCAATTTCGCTCCCGCGATCCACGCTACCAACATTCCCTTCAGCGTCGACGGCAAGCGCGTCGTGCTGGTGGACGACATCCTGTATACGGGCCGTACTATCCGCGCCGCTCTGGATGCCGTCATGGACCTGGGCCGTCCGAGCCGCATCGAGCTGGCAGTTCTCGTTGACCGCGGTCACCGTGAGCTCCCCATCTCGCCGGACTTTGTCGGCAAGAACGTTCCCTCGTCGCATGAGGAGAACGTGCACCTATATATGAAGGAAGTCGACGGCCACACCGCCGTCGAGATTAACGACGTTGCGCCGGGTTCCCACGTGGGCTCTGCGCCGCTGGGAGGTGAGTAGTACCGTGGCGTTCAACCATAAGCACCTGGTCGACATTACCGAGTACTCCGAAGAGGACATCAAGCTCATCCTCGAGACCGCCAAGGCGTTCTCTGAGGTCAACGAGCGTGCGATCAAGAAGGTCCCCACGCTCAAGGGCAAGACCATCGTCAACATGTTCAACGAGCCCTCGACGCGCACCCGCAGCTCCTTCGAGCTTGCCGAGAAGCGTCTTTCGGCCGACAGCCTCAACTTTGGCGGCTCCTCGACCTCCACGGTCAAGGGCGAGAGTCTCGTCGACACCGTCGAGACCCTCAACGCCTACAAGATCGACTGCATCGTCGTGCGTGACAAGCACGCCGGCGCTCCCTATATCGTCACGCAGAACTCGCCCGCAAGCGTCATCTGCGCCGGTGACGGCAAGCACAACCATCCCACGCAGGCCCTGCTCGACCTGTACACCATCTGGGAGCACAAGGGTGATTTCCACGGTCTGAAGGTCGCCGTCGTCGGCGATATCGCCCACTCCCGCGTTTGCGGCTCGCTGATCCCCGCCCTTAAGATTATGGGCTGCGAGACCTACGCCGTCGCCCCCGGCACGCTGCTGCCGCCGGCGCCCGAGGTCCTGGGCTGCGACCACGTGACGAGCGACCTCGATTCCGTCCTGCCCGAGCTGGACGTCGTCTACATGCTGCGCGTGCAGCAGGAGCGCCTCGAGGGTGCCCCGTTCCCGACCATTCGCGAGTACCACAAGCTCTTCGGCCTGACCAAGGACCGCGAGAAGCTCATGAAGCCCGATGCGATTATCTGCCACCCGGGCCCCATCAACCGCGGCGTCGAGTTCGACTCCTATATGGCCGACCACCCGCAACGCTCCGTCATCCTGGAGCAGGTCTACGCCGGTATCTGCGTGCGTATGGCTATCCTGTATCTGCTGCTTGGAGGTGCCGATAATGGCCTTGCTTCTTAAGAATGCCCACGTCGTCGACCCGTCCGTCGAGCTTGACGGTGTCGTTGACGTCCTGATTGACGGCGACAAGATCGCCGAGGTCGGCGAGAATCTCGCCGTCGAGGGGGCCGAGGTCCGCGACCTTTCCGGCAAGTACCTCGTCCCCGGCCTGGTGGATATGCACGTTCACCTTCGCGAGCCCGGCTACGAGGTCAAAGAGGACATCGAGAGCGGCACCCGCGCAGCTGCCAAGGGCGGCTTTACCGGCGTGTGCGCCATGCCCAACACCGATCCCGTCACCGATAACGGCACCGTCGTGGAGTTCGTCAAGTCCCGCGCTGCCGAGGTCGGTCACTGCCGCGTCTATCCGTCGGGCGCCATGACCCGCGGTCTTAAGGGCGAGGCCATGTCCGAGATGGGCGATATGGTCGCCCACGGCGCCGTCGCCTTCACCGACGACGGTCGCGGCGTGCAGGGCGCGGGCATGCTCCGTCGCTGCATGGACTACGGCAAGATGTTCGGCAAGGTCTTTATGAGCCACTGCCAGGACGAGGATCTGGTCGGCCACGGCCAGATCAACGAGGGCAAGGTCTCGACCCGTCTGGCCCTCGAGGGTTGGCCGGCCGCCGGCGAGGAGCTTCAGATTGCCCGCGACATCGAGATTGCCAAGCTGACCGGTGCCAAGCTGCACATCCAGCACATCTCCACCGCTCATGGCCTGGAGCTCGTGCGTGCCGGTAAGGCTGCCGGTGTCCAGGTGACCTGCGAGGCCACCCCGCACCACATGTTCCTGACCGAGAACGACCTGGACGAGACCTACAACACCTCGCTCAAGGTCAATCCGCCGCTGCGCACTGACGAGGATGCCGAGGCCATCCGTCAGGGTGTCATCGACGGTACCGTCGACGCTATCGTTACCGACCACGCTCCCCACACCCCGTGGGAGAAGGCCCGCGAGTTCGAGCTCGCGCCCTTTGGAATGATTGGCCTCGAGACTTCGCTGTCGCTCGTGCTCACTGAGCTGGTCAACACGGGCAAGATGAGCGTGAGCCGCATGGTCGAGCTCATGGCCATCAAGCCGCGTGAGATTCTGGGCCTCGATCAGGTTCAGGTCAAGGCGGGCTCTGTCGCCGACCTGACCGTGTTCGACCCCTCCGCAACCTGGACGGTTGGCGAGGACGGTTACGAGTCGCGCGCCGAGAACTCCGGTTTTGCCGGCCGCACGCTCACCGGTCGTGCCACCGATGTATTTGTCGGCGGTAAACAGACGCTTGCCGACGGCTGCATCTGCTAGCATAGCCTTATCGCTTTTGTGCGCGGCGCCCTTGCGGTGCCGCGCTTTCTGTTCGTTTAGACCATGCAACCGCATGGGGGATTGGAGCGTCTATGCCCACACCTTCCACTGCACGCATGCACGACTTCGAGGTCGTCTCGAACCGGGAGATCGCCGACGGTATCTTCTCGCTCGTTATCTCGGCCCCCAAGCTTGCAAGTGCGCTCAAGCCCGGTCAGTTTGTGAACATCGCCGTCCCCGGCGATGCGTCTTCTCTGCTTCGTGTGCCCTTGAGTTTCTACCGCGCCGACGCCGAGGCCGGCACCGTCGAGCTGTGGTACGCTGTCGTGGGCGACGATACCCGCCGTTTGTCCCAGATGGGCCCTGGCTCCACCTCTAACCTGTTGGGCCCCGGTGGCCGTGGCTGGATGGTACCCGAGGGCACCAGGAAGGCACTGCTCGTCGCCGGTGGCATCGGCGTTCCGCCTGTGCTGTGTCTTGCCGGCATGCTTGCCGAGCAGGGTGTTGATGTGGACGTGTGCCTGGGCTTTGGCACCGCTTCCAAGGCCGTGGGTGTCGATGAGTTCCGTGCGCTGGGCGCCACGGTTAACGTGTGCACCGACGACGGTTCGCTCGGCACGCACGGTTTTTGCACCGATCCGGCAGCCGAGCTGCTTGGAGAGGGCGGCTACGACTACGTCGCCAGCTGCGGCCCCGCCGTCATGATGAAGAAGGTCGCCGCCGCTGCCGCCGAGGCCGGTGTGTACTGCGAGGTGTCGCTCGAACGCATGATGAGCTGTGGCTTTGGCGCCTGCAACACCTGCAATGTCGAGACGGTCGACGGTATGAAGGGTGCTTGTATGTGCGGCCCCGTGTTCGATGCTTCCAAGGTGGTGGTCTTCTAGTGGGTACCGTGAACATGGCCGTCGATTTCGGCGGCGTCAAGATGCAGAACCCCATTAACACCGCAGCCGGTACCTTTGGCTACGGTTGGCAGTTCCAGAACTTCTTTGATGTTTCCCAGCTGGGCGCCATCACCACCAAGGGTTGCGCTGCCGAGCCCTGGCCCGGCAATCCCGCGCCCCGCATGGCCGAGATTCCCGGCGGTATGATCAACTCCGTGGGTCTTCAGAACCCCGGCGTGGCCGCCTTTGCCCGCGAGTCCGGTCCGTGGCTCGAACAGCTGTCCAAGGACGGCTGCCAGGTCATCTGTCAGGTTGCCGGTCACTCCGTTGACGAGTTTGTCCGCGCACTCGAGATGTATGTCGAGCTGTGCCCCTGGGCTGCCGGCTACGAGATCAACGTGAGCTGCCCTAATATCGCCGCCGGCGGTGCCGCCATGGGCTCCACGCCCGAGGGCGCCTCTTCCGTTATGGCTGCTTGCCGCAAGGTGACCGATAAGCCGCTGTTCGTGAAGATGGCGCCGGTCAACGTCGCCGAGATCGCCAAGGCCCTCGAGGCTGCCGGCGCCGACGGCCTTTCGGTCATCAACTCCATCCAGGGCATGGCCATCGACGTCCATACCCGCAAGTCCCGCGTGGCCAAGCCCAAGGGCGGCCTTTCGGGCCCGCTGTGCCACCACATCGCCGTGCGCATGGTCTGGGAGGTTGCCCAGGCCGTCGATATCCCCATCAACGGTGTCGGCGGTGTCATGACTGGCGAGGATGCGGCTGAGTTTATCCTGGCCGGCGCCACCTGCGTGTCGGTCGGCATGGCCAACTTCGTCGATCCGTGCGCTTCGCTTAAGATCGCGCATGAGCTCGAGGCCTGGGCCGAGTCCCAGGGCGTAAAGGACATCAACGAGCTGGTGGGTGCTTTCGAATGCTAGAGAATGATGCCCGCGACCGTGTTATCGTCGCCCTCGACTGCGACCGTGAGCGCGCGCTCGAGCTCGCCCACGAGCTTTCGGGCCATGCCGCCTGGCTCAAGGTCGGCATGACGCTCTATTACGCTGAGGGTCCCCAGATCGTCAAGACCTTTAAGGACCTTGGCTTTAAGGTCTTCCTCGACCTTAAGTTCCATGACATTCCGCATCAGGTGCGCGGCGCTGCCCGCTCGGCCTCGCTTGCCGGTGCCGACCTGCTTTCGGTCCACGGCCTGGGCTCGGGTGCTATGCTCGCTGCCTGCCGCGAGGGTGCCGAGGAGGCGCGTGAGGACCGCGCCAAACTCGTCGCCATCACCGTGCTCACGAGCATGAATCAGGATGCCTTGAGCGAGATCGGCGTCGAGTCTCCCGTGGCCGAGGAGGCCGCCCGCTTGGCAAAGCTTGCTCAGGCCAATGGCATCGATGGCATCGTGTGCTCACCGATGGAGGCTCACGACATGCGTGAGCTGCTGGGTCCTGATGCCCTGATCGTGACTCCGGGTGTGCGTCCGGTGGGTGCCGCCCTTGGTGACCAGTCCCGCGTGGCGACGCCTTCCCAGGCTATCGAGCGTGGCGCAAGCCACATTGTGGTGGGCCGTCCCATCACCGGTGCCGACGATCCGGTTGCCGCCTTTGACGCCATCGTCGCCGAGCTGGTCGAAAACGTCGCGTAAAAGATTCCCCTAAGTCACCACTTTTGGGTCTCATTAGCACAAAATAGCCCCTGTGCCTGCGTAAACTTTCCCATCCTTTGTGTGGAATCGCAGGTCAGGGGCTTAACTTTGGGCGCAGTATATTGCACTTTTTGCGGGTATCGTCTAACCTATGGAGCCGCGATTAGGCTTTTTGTGCGTTCTACGTGCTAAAATGCCAATTATTGAATCAGATATAACCCAACTATTTGGAGGTACGAATGGCACTCCCTCAGCTTACCGACGAGCAGCGCAAGCAGGCTCTTGAGAAGGCTGCTGCCGCACGTCACGCCCGCGCTGAGCTTCGCGAGCAGATCAAGAAGGGCGAGAAGTCCCTCGAGTCCGTGCTCAACTCCGATGACCCCATCGCTTCCCGCATGAAGGTTTCCACCCTCATCGAGTCTCTCCCCGGTTATGGCAAGGCCAAGGCCGCCAAGATCATGGAGGAGCTCGGTATCTCCGCTACTCGTCGCGTCCAGGGCCTCGGTGTCCGTCAGCGCGAGCAGCTCCTCGAGCAGCTGACCAAATAAGTGAGCGCTCAGGATTCCAAGCTCTTTGTGATTTCTGGACCGTCAGGCGCAGGCAAGGGTACGCTCGTCACTCGTGTGCGCGAGCGCCGCTCGAACCTGGGTCTGACGGTTTCGGCTACCACGCGAGCACCACGCAAAGGTGAGGTCGACGGCGTCAACTACTTTTTTCTGACGCGCGAGGAGTTCGACCGCCGCGTGGCAAACGGTGAGTTTGTTGAGTGGGCCGAGGTCCACGGTAACTGCTACGGCACGTTGGTGAGCGAGGTCACATCCAAGCTCGCCTCGGGCTCGTCTCTGATTTTGGAGATCGATGTCCAGGGCGCCCTGCAGGTGAAGGAGCGTTTCCCCGAGGCCGTGCTGATCTTTATCAAGCCGCCTTCGCTTGAGGTGCTCCGCGAGCGTCTAGTCGGTCGCGGTACCGAGACGCCCGAGACGATTGAGCTGCGTATGGCAAACGCTGCCGATGAGCTTGCCCTTGCCGACCGCTACGACGACGTCGTGGTGAATGACGATCTCGACCGCGCGACCGATGAGCTCGTTCGCGTTCTCGATATGCATGAAAGGATCTGAGGTCCGTGTCCGTTGTAAAGCCTTGCATTGACGATCTTCTGGAGAAGACCGATCACAACCGCTTCCTGCTCGCTTCGCTTGCCTCCAAGCGCGCCTGCGACATCAATAGCATGCTGCGTGGCCAGCACAACCGCGTGCTTGCCGTCCAGGATGTTGATGACATCACCATCGGGCTTTCCGGTGCCGATACCATCTCGATGGCTATGGACGAGATTGTCGACGGCGACATCTCTTACGACGAGGCCCGTTACGAGAAGGCGCTCGGCCACAAGGTTGCTGAAGCCTAAATGGCGGCTCGCGTCTGCCTAGTCCACTATCACGAGGTTGGGCTGAAGGGCAAGAACCGCGCACATTTTGAGCATATCCTCATGGATAACATCAAGGCGGCCTTGGCCGCCTTTTCCGTGAACGCCGTGTCTCGAATTTCCGGTTATATCCTCGTGACCTTTAACGAGCATCAGGCCGACGAGGCGGCGCGTGTCATCCGCACCGTCCCCGGCGTTGCCCGTGTGTCTTTGGCGTATCACACCAACCGCGACCCGCAGGAGTACTGCGCCGCCGCTGTGAAGGCGCTGCGCGAGTTTGGTTCCTTCGATTCGTTTAAGGTGCACGCCAAGCGCTCCAATACTGACTATGAGCTCACCTCGATCGATATCAATCGACAGGTTGGCGAGGTGCTGTGTGAGGCGTTTCCCGATAAAAAGGTCCAGATGCACGACCCCGACGCGATGGTGCACGTTCTGGTGGTTCAGGGTAGTGTCTACGTGTATGCGCGCTCCCAGCGCGGCGTTGGCGGCCTTCCGGTGGGTTCTGCCGGCAAGGTCGTGACGCTGCTGTCGTCGGGTATCGATTCTCCGGTGGCGACCTGGATGCTCGCGCGTCGCGGCGCGGTGTGCGTGCCGGTGCATTTCTCCGGTCGTCCGCAGACGCCCGACACGAGTGAATACCTGGTGCAGGACATCATCCGTGCGCTTGAGCCGGGTGTCCAGATCGGCCGCCTGTACGTGGTGCCGTTTGGCGACTGCCAGCGTGAGATTTCGGTCACCTGTCCCAGCAACCTGCGCGTGATCATGTATCGCCGCATTATGTATTCGGTTGCTGAGCGCATTGCACACATCGAGGGTGCCAGGGCCATCGTTACGGGCGAATCGCTTGGGCAGGTTGCCTCCCAAACGCTTGAGAACATCATGGCCGTCAACGAAGCCGTGAAGATTCCCGTGTTCCGTCCTCTCATCGGTTCGGACAAGCAGGAGATCATCGTGCGCGCCGAGGAGATCGGTACCTTCGATATCTCGACTGAGGCCGCTCCCGACTGCTGCACGCTGTTTATGCCGCGTCGTCCCGAGACGCACGCTAAACTCGATGCCGTGCATGAGGCCTGGGAACTGTTTGATCATGAGGAGATGATTGAGCGCCTGCTCAAGCAGACAGAGTACATCGACTTCGAGAGCAACACATATAAGGCCCCTAAGACCTTAAAACGCAAACATTCGGAGCTTGCTCCGCGTGAGATTTACCAAGATTACGAGTAAATTTGTGCATAGACCGACGATGCGCCTGCATCGTCGGTCTTTTGCCATCTGGGCATTTTGCGGCTAAGTGTTCATTTGCTGACGTGTGCCTGAATAAATGGACAGATTTGTGCAAGGTTTTGGTCAGCTTTTGGTTTGACCTCGAAAACCGGTTTTCGGGCGTGGCTGTTGCGGAGCTCCTTTCCTGACACGATGGTGTTGGGAGGTTTTGCTATGGCGCAGCGCGAACAACACGAACGAGTCAAAAAGATGGACCGTTGGGCGGGCAAACTGCTCGGTCATAAGACAGTGGTGATGGCGATACTGGTCGTCATTGCGATGGCGAGTGGACTGGCAATGGCGAACCTTGGCGGCGGTGCCGGCGGTGTGTCGTTTGAGCGCACTGATGGTTCGGGCACGTTAGTGGAGCCGGAATCCGGCGATGCTTCGAGTGGAAAGACATCTGAAGGCTCTTCGCCTAAGGCGTCTGCCGCGGCAGAGGTCTATGTCGATGTTGATGGCGCCGTGGTGTCACCCGGTGTATATCGCCTCAAAGACGGGGCGCGGGTGGCTCAGGCGATTGATGCCGCCGGCGGGCTGGCGCCCGAAGCAGACGTTACGGGGCTTAATCGTGCATCCAAGGTCACTGATGGACAAAAAATTCACGTTCCAACGGTAGGGGAGCAGCAGGTGTCCATTGCGGAAGCCGGTGTTGATGGTGGGACTTCCGCATCATCAGGCGTCGGTGGCGCAACAGGCCTAGTAAACATTAATACGGCAAGCTCGGCAGAGCTGCAGACGCTCTCGGGAATCGGTCCCTCAATGGCACAGTCGATTATCGATGAGCGGACAAAGAACGGTGCTTTTGCTTCGGTTGACGATCTGATGCGCGTGTCGGGAATCGGCGAGAAGAAGCTTGCCAAAATCAAAGATTGCATCTGCGTATGAGTGCGACCGAGCGAGAGCACGTGATGCCTCCGCGGCCCCTGATTCCGTGGACGATGGCCCTGTGTGCCGGCATGTGCGTGAGCTGCGCCTTGGTGCTCAGCATAGCCGCTGATGCGCTGCTGAGGGAGCGGGCGACGGCGGTCGGGCCGCTATGGGCCATTCCCGTTGCGGCAGCGGTTTTCGTTGTGCTGGCTCACTCTTGTGCGAGGCTTGCCCCTTTGAAGCGGTGGCTGTATGCCGCGTCCGTCGGTCTCATAGCGGGTGCGGTCGTTTCGGCGTGGTGGGCCGTGGGTGCGCTCAACGCCTCGAAGACGCTCGACGGTCGAGCGGCAAGCAGTCTCGAGTTTGTCGTGCAGGGTGACCCATCCATAAATGACGACGTGTATTCCTATACCTGCGAGGCACGCTCGGACGGTAAGAACTTGGCAACGGTTCGCCTATCGTGTGACCGTGAGTTCAAGGTCGGGGCGCACGTGCGTGTTATCGGTCGCGTGTCACGTTTTGAGAACGATGCGTATGGACGATCGCGCGTGCTTCGAGGCGAGGTGCGCAAGGTCAAAGCCGTTCGGATTGTGTCGGTCGATGAGGGTTCTCCGAGGCCGCTGCATCGGCTGCGAAATGGGCTGCTTGCGTCCATCGCGCCTGCGACCGACCCGGCGCGTGCGCTCATAGCCGGTGTCGTCTGCGGTCGTTCGGCCGAGCTGCGCGCCCAGCCGGCGGGCGACTGGTTTTCGGTGACGGGAACGGCGCATCTTATCGCAGTCTCGGGCAGCCATTTGGCTATCGTGGGGTTTGTAATCGAGGGCGTATTGCAAAAGACTCGGTGCTCACGTGGTCTTCAGCGGGCGATATTGGCGATAACGCTTGTGGGCTACGCTGCCTTTACGGGCGCATCTCCCTCGGCCCTGCGCGCGTGCTGCATGGTGTTCGCGACGCTTGTCGTAAACGACGCGGGGCGTCGCCGGCACGGCGCATCGGCACTCTTCGTAACCATGTCCATCTTTGTGCTACTGCGGCCGACGGTGCTGTTCGAGATGGGCTTTCAGCTTTCATGTGCCAGCGTCTTAGCCATTCTGTGCTTTTGCCCCTATGCGACCTACGCTTTGGGTGAGCTGGGCGTGCCATCGGGCTTTGCCAGCATGCTTTCCGTCACGCTATGCTCGCAACTGGCGACACTTCCCATCACCATTCCTGCCTTCGGTACATTCTCGCTCATTGCTCCGTTGGCAAATGCGGTCATCGGTCCGGTGGTGAGCGTACTGCTCGCTGTGTCGATCGTTCTGGCTCCCTTTTCGCTTGTGGGACCGTTGCGGACTTGGGCGCTCGTTGTGCCCATGATTGCCGCCCGTTGCGCGCTGTTCTTCGAGCAGCTGTTTGCCGCCATGCCGGGTGCATCCGTGAGCGTGCCGCCCGATAGCATGTGGATTTACCTAGTGCCGTGTTTGCTGGCGGTTCTGCTGGTCTGGTGGCCGCGTCCCCGTACACGTCCTATGGCGGTGGGGCTTGCATGCCTGATGCTCTTGGCTGCGATTCCGTACGTCTATTGGGATCGATTCGCTCCGCCTTCAGTGACGGTGCTCGATGTGGGCCAGGCCGATGCGATTCTTATCCGCCAAGGCGGCGCAGTAGCTCTCGTCGACTGCGGGCTCGACGAGCGTGTGGTTGCGGCGTTGGTTCGCAATAACGTGCACCATATCGATGCCGTCTTTGTGACGCATTGGGATGAGGACCACTGGGGTGGTTTGCCTGCCGTGCTCGAACAGTTTTCGGTCGGAACGATTGCCGTGGCGGCGGATGCGCTGGAGGATGCTCCTACCGAGGTATTGAACCGACCTGGCGTGGAGTATCGGCAGGTGCGCCGTGGGGATACGGTCGACATCGGCTCATTTTGCGCTCGCGTGATGTGGCCATTCGAGTTCGTGGATGGCGAGGGAAATGAGGACTCGCTTGTCCTGCTGCTCTCTTATGTTCAGGAAGGCAAGGGCCTGCGAATACTTCTCACCGGTGATGCCGAGCTCGACCAAGAGCGGGAATTCGTGCAGGAGGTGGGGGATATCGATGTCCTTAAACTTGGGCATCACGGCTCCAAGGTTTCAGTCGATGGCGAGTTGCTGGACGTCCTGAAGCCCGAGCTTTCCCTCGCAAGCGCCGGTGAGGGGAATCGATACGGCCATCCGTCCGATGCCTGCATCGATGCCGTTAAGGAAGCGGGTGGTGTGTTCGCGTGTACCATCGAACACGGCGACATTACCGTCACACCGACTGCGAATGGCTTTGCGATGCGATGCCAGCTACCGTGACGACGTCGTTGGCGTGTGGTGGGCCCCTGGGCTAGAATGGCACGGAACGAATACGAAGGCCTGCGGGAGGGGAGCGCAATGTCCGAAACCGGTTTGCTGCCGGCATATCTGATCGTCGGTACCGACGGAGTTAAGCGCGACCACGCCGTCTCGCGTATGAAAGCGCGTCTGGAAAAATCGGGTATGGTCGAGTTCAACCTCGACGAGCGAGACATGACCAAGGACCCCGATATCGAGTCCATTATCGGATCGCTTAACACCTTTCCGATGGGCAGCGAGTTTCGTCTGGTAATCCTCGATGGCTGCTCAAAGCTCGCCAAGGCGGTCTCGGAGCCGCTCGTTGGGTATCTGGCGAGTCCCAGCCCAACAACGGTCTGCCTCATCATCGCTGACTCACTTGCCAAGAATACGCGCCTGTATAAGGCAATCGCCAAGATCGACAAGAAGGCTATCGTCGATTGCTCGGGTACCAAGCGCTGGGAACTGCCGCGCCGTGTTCAGCAGATGGCGACGCAGCACGGCAAGTCGATCTCGACGGCGGCCGCCGAGGAGCTCGTCTCGCGTTCGGGCGAAAACACGCGCATGCTCGATAACGACTTGGCTAAGCTTGCCCAGATGGTCGAGTCGCCCCAGATTGAACTTGCCGATGTTGAGCGCTGGATTGTACGTACGGCCGAGGTCCAACCCTGGGACTTCCTCAACGCCGTCTCGGCTCGCGATATGCGGCGTTCGCTCGAGCTCTTTAAGCTCCTGCCCTCCAAGAGCTACGTGTGGACTTACACATTGCTGTGCGGTCGCATTCGAGAGCTTATCGTCGCCAAGGCGCTCGACGCGCGTGGGCAGGGTCGCGAGCTGGCCGCAACGCTCAAGCTCCAGTCCTGGCAGGTCAAGAATCACCTTACCTGGGCGCGTCGTTTTTCGATGACCGAGCTCGTCGCAGCGCTCGAGGGTGCCGTTGATGTGGAGCTCGCGCTCAAGGGTTCGGCCGATTCTCAGACGGCGCTTTTGCTCTGGATTACGAACATCTTGAGAAAATCGTGATGATACCTGCCTATTTGACAAATTCGTTCTATCCCTTTGAGGGGGAGCGTGCTATAGTAGGCGCTTGCATGACCTCACCGTGTCTCAGAGGTGTCATACATTTTTTGCAAGGAACTCGAAAGGAACTCCAGAAGTGGCAAACATCAAGTCTCAGAAGAAGCGTATCCGCACCAATGAGGCAGCTCGCATGCGTAACAAGGCTGTCAAGTCCGAGCTCAAGACGCTGACCAAGCACGTCCAGTCCGCCGTCGCCGAGGGCGACGCCGAGAAGGCCCAGGCTGCCCTCAAGACCGTCACCAAGCGTCTCGACATGGCTGCCGCCAAGCATGTTATCCACAAGAACCAGGCTTCCAACCGCAAGTCCGGTCTTGCCAAGCTCGTGAACAGCATCAACGCCTAAGTTGTAAATTTCACACCACACAGATTACGCGCATAAATGGAGCCTGTTTTATGGAACAGGCTCCATTTTTTGTACCGCTCGGGTAAGATAGTCCGCATGAATACTTCAATTGACATTTCCCACATCCGCAACTTCTCGATCGTTGCGCATATCGACCATGGCAAGTCCACGATCAGCGACCGCATCCTCGAGCTCACCCATACCGTCGACGAACGCGACATGGAGTCGCAGCTGCTCGACACCATGGATATCGAGCGCGAGCGCGGCATTACGATCAAGTCCAATGCCGTCCGCGTTTCCTATGACGCCGACGATGGTGAGACGTATCAGTTCAATCTGATCGATACGCCGGGCCACGTTGACTTTACCTATGAGGTCTCGCGCTCGCTGGCAGCCTGTGAGGGCGCGGTACTCGTTGTCGACGCCACGCAGGGCGTCGAGGCGCAGACCGTTTCCAACGCGACGCTCGCCATGAACGCCAATCTGGACATTGTGCCCGCCATCAACAAGATCGACCTGCCCTCGGCCCATCCCGATGAGGTTAAGACCGAGATCGAGGATGACCTGGCGATCCCTGCCGATGATGCTGTGTGCGTCTCGGGCAAGACCGGCGAGGGCATTCACGATCTGCTGGAGTCCATTGTCTTTTTGATTTCGCCGCCTAAGGGCGATGCAAACGCTCCGCTCAAAGCGCTCATTTTGGATTCGTACTTTGACGAGTATCGCGGTGTGGTGGCTACGGTGCGCGTCTTCGATGGTTCCATCAAAAAGGGCGATACCCTGCTTATGATGCAAGCCAAGGGCGACTTTTTGGTCGACGGCGTGGGCGTTAAGCGTCCTGCCGAGACCCCGGTCGACGCGCTGACGGTCGGCGAGGTCGGATATGTGGTCACGGGCTTGAAGGACCCCGAGGCCGTTCGCGTGGGCGATACCCTTACGTGGGCGTCGAACCCCTGCCCCGAGCCGCTTCCCGGTTATCGCGAGGCCAAGCCCATGGTCTATACGGGCCTGTTCCCGATCGACAACAAGGACTACGAGAACCTGCGTGACGCGCTCGATAAACTGCACGTCAACGACCCGTCGTTGGTGTGGGAGCCCGAGACTTCGGTGGCGCTCGGCTTTGGCTTCCGCGTGGGCTTCCTGGGCCTGCTGCACATGGAAGTCGTCAAGGAACGCCTGGAGCGCGAGTTCAACCTGGACCTCATTGCCACGAGTCCCTCGGTTGACTATCACGTCTACAAGACCGACGGCGAAATGATCGATGTCCGCAGTCCGCAGGACCTTCCCGAGGCCACACGCATCGATCGTATCGAGGAACCCTACCTCAAGGCAAAGATCATCTGCCCGCCTGAGTACACGGGTGCCGTCATGCAGCTCGCCATCGAGCACCGCGGCGTCACAACCGACATGATCCACCTGACGAGCAAATCGGTCGAGATGCGCTTCGATATGCCGCTCGCCGAGCTCATCTTGGACTTCTTCGATCAGCTCAAGAGCCGCACCAAGGGCTATGCCTCGCTCGACTACGAGTTCAACGAGTACCGTCCCTCCGAGCTCGTGAAGCTCGATATTTTGCTTTCGGGCGACGAGGTGGACGCGCTTTCGTTTATCGTCCATAAGGACAAGGCATATGGCCTGGCCCGTGGCCTGTGCGACAAGCTCAAGGAGATCATCCCGCGTCAGCTGTTCGAGGTGCCCATCCAGGGTGCTATCGGCAACAAGATCATCGCCCGTTCCACCGTCAAGGCGCGTCGCAAGGACGTTCTTGCTAAGTGCTACGGCGGCGATATCTCGCGTAAGCGCAAGCTGCTCGAGAAGCAGAAAGAGGGCAAGAAGCGTATGAAGGCCATCGGATCGGTCGAGGTCCCGCAGGAGGCGTTTATGGCGATCCTCAAGGTGGACGAGTAGGTCCATGGCGCTTTCTGAATACAGCAAGCGGCTGCTGGGTGCCTATGTCGAGCAGCCGTTCCTTATGGCTCCCATGGCGGGCGTGACCGACCCCGCCTATCGCATCATGTGTCGCCGCCGCGGTGCCAACCTTGCCTACAGCGAGATGGTGAGCGTGGCAGGCCTTGCCTATGCCAGTAATAAGACGTGGCGCCTGGTGCTACCGGCCGACGAGGAGCAGCAGATTTGCGTGCAGCTCTTTGGCTCCAAGCCCGATCAGTTTGCGAGCGCCGTCGCCGCCGTCGAGGAGCGCGTTGGCGATCGCCTGTCGCTCATCGATATCAATATGGCATGTCCCGCCCGCAAGGTCGTTACCAAGGGCGAGGGTTCGGCGCTCATGCGCACGCCCGACCTGGCCGAGAAGATCGTCGAGGCCACGGTGGGCGCGGCGCACGTGCCCGTGACCGTCAAGATTCGCAAGGGCTTTTATGCCGAGGACCGCAATGCCGCGACATTTGCCCAGATGCTTGAGGGCGCAGGGGCTGCCGCAGTCGCCGTGCATGGTCGTTGCGCCACGCAGCTCTACACGGGCCAGGCCGATTGGTCGGTCGTCGATGAGGTTGCCGACGCTGTCGAGATTCCCGTGATTGGTTCGGGCGATGTGTTCTCGGCCGAGGACGCTGCTGAGCATCTGCACGGCTCGGGTGCCAGCGCGGTGTTTATCGCGCGCGGCATCTACGGCAATCCGTGGGTGTTCGGCGATGCTCGCGCCCTTGCGCTCGATGGCATGCCGGTTCCTTCTCGCTCCTCGGTCGAGCGCTTGGACGCTCTGCGTGAGCACCTAACGCTGACGCATGAGCTCTTGCCTCTCATGTCGCGCGCCCGCACGTACGCAAGCTGGTACTTAAAAGGCATGCCCCATGCCGCCGCCTGGCGCGCTCAGGTGGTGCGTTGCTCTACGTACGAGGAGTTCATGTCGCTGGTCGATGATATCGAGCGCGATGTGGTGGCCTGCGAGGCCGCGCTTGCCGCCGGTGAGTCGGTGCCCGCTCATCCGCTGGAGGCTTAAGGGTGGCCGTTACCGCGCTGTACGTGCACGTGCCGTTTTGCGCTCAAAAATGCCGCTATTGCGACTTTGACTCGCGCAGCTTTGCTCTGTGTGATTTGGATGCTGCGCTCGATTCCTATTTTGAGCAGCTGTATGCGCGCCTCGATTCCTTTGGCGACGCCGGGGCGCTTGCGCAGGTCCGCACGGTCTATATTGGCGGCGGCACGCCCTCACTGGCTGGGGAGCGCCTGGTGAAACTTGCCCGTCGTATCTCCATGTGGTGCAAGCCCGTTGAATTTACTTGCGAAGCCAATCCTGAGTCGCTGACCGTCGAGCTCGCCACCGCGCTTGCCGAGGCGGGTGTCACGCGCATCTCTCTGGGCGTGCAAACCCTCGACAATACCGAGCTGGCTGCTATTGGCCGCATTCACGATGCTAATCGGGCACTTGCGGCTATCGCGACGGTGAAGGAAGTTGGCCTCGATGTGTCGTGCGACCTGATGTGCGGCCTTCCCGGGCAGACGGCCGCAAGCTGGCGGAGCACGCTCGATGGCGTGCTGGCGGCGGCGCCGCATCATGTGTCGATCTACCCGCTCACGCTTGAGGAGGGGACGCCCCTTTATCGCATGGCGTGCCGTGACGAGTCGCTCGAGCCCGATGAGGATTTTCAGGCTTCGTGCATGGACGCGGCGCGTGAGCGCCTGGGTGCGGCCGGCTATCATCCGTATGAGGTGGCGAGCTACGCGCTCGACGGCCATGAGTGCGCCCATAACATTGCCTACTGGACCGGACAGGGCTACCTGGGCCTGGGTCGTTCTGCCGCGGGCATGCTCGACGACGAGGATTTCGACCGTCTTGCAGGTTTGTTCCCCGGCGTGTCTGCTCGAGGCGACGCGTACCGTGTGCGTTTGGTTCAGCGCGACGATGACGCGACGTCGTTTGAGGCCGAATACCTGTCGCAGCGAGAGGCTGCGGCCGAAGACCTGATGCTCGCTTGTCGCATGACGCGCGGTATTGCGTCCGACCTGTTGGTTCGCGCGGCTCGTGTCATCCCGGCCGATGAGCTGACAGCCGCTTGTGATCGCGCGCTCGAATTGGGTCTTGCCACTTGGGTGCCCGAGACGCTCGGGGTCCATGAGGGACCCTTTACTTCGGCAGATGTCGTCGCGGGCCATGTTCGAGCTCGTTTAGCACCGACACACCTGGGCTGGCTCGATGGAAATGTTCTGTTCGAGCTGTTTTGGGATCTAGCTTAGGCCGCTCGGGTAGAATTACCGGAATATATACGCTGCTGTGAGCAGGAGGTTGCCGCGCATGGCGACGATGAACGAAAAAGATTACTACGAGATTCTAGGTGTCTCCAAGGACGCCACCTCGCGTGATATTCAAAAGGCCTTCCAGCAAAAGGCCCGTAAGCTCCATCCGGACGTCAACAAAGAGCCGGATGCCGAGGAAAAGTTTAAAGAGGTTTCCGAGGCCTACGCCGTGCTTTCGGATGAGCAAAAACGTGCGCGCTACGATGCCATGCGTTCTGGCAATCCCTTTGCCGGTGCCCCTACGGCTTCGCCCTATGGTGGCGGCTATGCCGGCAACACGGGCTATGGCAATCCCTTTGAGGGCGGCTTTCCTTTTGGCGGTGCCTGGGGCCAGCAGCGTCGCGGCCAGGCTGCCTACAATCCCGAGAACGGCGCCAACGTGGTCGTCGATATCAAACTGGACGCCAAGGAGGCCAAGGACGGTGCCCGCAAGACCGTCCGCTATACGCGCTTCGATACCTGTGGTCACTGCGGCGGCTCGGGTTCTGTCTCCTCCGAGCATGCCCATACCTGCCCGAGCTGCGGTGGCCGCGGGCACATCGACGTCGACTTGTCCTTCCTGTTTGGTGCGGGCACGTTCCAGTCGGTCTGCCCCGAGTGCGGCGGTTCCGGTAAGGTCGTGGCCGACCCCTGCCCCGATTGCGGTGGCAGCGGTCGTACTCGCGTAACCTCCGAGCAGACGATTGAGTTTCCTGCCGGCACGCACGATGGCGACGAGGTCCGCATTAGCGGCATGGGTCACGCCGGCACTAACGGTGCCGCTGGCGGTGATCTAGTCGGCCGTGCCCATGTCGAGTCCGAGCGCTTGGAAGGCAAAGCTCGTACCGGTTTTTACCTGATGGGCATCGTGGCGCCGTTTTTGGTACTCTCGGCCATCTCGGGCGTGTTCTCGGCCTTTGCCGTGATGTGCTTTATTCCGTTTACCATGGGCCTGTTCATGGTGCTTTCGGACGGCGTGCTTCATCGCAGCCTGCTGTGGTGGAAGCGCGGTGCGATGCAGTTTGCCAACGGTTTTGCCAATGGCTTCATGTTCGCGCTCGTGTCGGTTTGGTTCGCGAGCTGCTCGCAACGGGCCATGCTTTCGCCTTACGGAATGCAATAACATCAAACCCTCTGTTTGCGGTTGGCCCAGCTTGGGTATAGGACGCACTGTGACAATAATGAAAGTCGGAAGGATTCGGTCGTGTCGGAAAATAGGGATTACTACGAGGTACTTGGCGTCGACAAGGATGCCGACGCGCGGACGATTAAGCGCGCGTTTCTAAAGAAGGCCCGTACCGTACACCCGGACGTTTCGGACGACCCCGAGGCCGAGGCCAAGTTCAAGGAGCTCAACGAGGCCTATTCCGTTCTTTCCGATGAGCAGAAGCGTGCTAACTACGACCGTTACGGCACTGCCGACGGCCCTGGTGGTTCGGGCTACGTCGATATCAACGATATCTTTGGTGGTATGGGCATGGACGACTTGTTCTCGTCGTTTTTTGGCGGCGGTGCCGGCGGTGGCGCCCGCAGCCGTCGCGAGCGTCGTCGCGGTCGTGACATGGCCATCTCGCTTTCGGTGACGCTCGAGGAGGCGGCGCTCGGCTGCAAAAAGACAATCAGCTATGACCGCTTTGCTCCTTGCGAGGACTGCAATGGCACCGGTAGGGCAGAGGGCGCACAGGAAAAGCAGTGCGGCCGCTGCCACGGCACGGGCTATGTCACGACGGTTCGGCGATCGTTTTTGGGCCAGGTTCAGTCTTCCTCGCCTTGCCCCGACTGCCATGGCGAGGGCACGGTTATCGACCATCCCTGCGAGACCTGCGATGGTCAGGGCCGCACGCCTTCGCATGAAAAGATTGACATCGATATTCCCGCCGGCGTTTCGACCGGTCGACAGCTGCGTGTGAGCGGCTTTGGCGAGGCCGGTCTTCGCGGCGAGCCTTCGGGCGACTTGATTGTCAACGTGCGCGTTGCCGACCATGAGCGCTTTAAGCGCAACGGTGACGACCTGTACCTGGTGAGCGATATCTCGATTGCGCAGGCTGCGCTCGGCTGCGAGATCGAGGTCGAGGGCATTATGCCCGACGAGGTCGTTAAGGTGTGCGTCCCCGCCGGCGCCCAGTACGGCGACACCGTGAGCGTCAATAATTACGGCATGCCGCGCATTGGCGGTGGCGGTTCGCGTGGCCGCTTGATCGTGCAACTGCGCGTGGTCGTTCCCACCAATCTTTCCAATAAGCAGCGCGAGCTGCTCCGTGCTTTTGCCGATGAGATGGGCGATGACGTCGCTTCCGGTAAGAAGTCGGTGACCGACCGTATCAAGAGTGCCCTCGACGATATCCTCGATTAAGGAGCCCGCGTGCTCGCACCCCATATTTCCGTCGTCAACCTCGGCTGCCGTGTCAACCGGGTTGAGTCTGACCGTATCACTGCCGATCTTATGCGCCTGGGCTTTGCTATTGTGGAGCCCCAGGATGCCGATTTGATCGTCATTAACACCTGTGCCGTTACGGGCGAGGCCGAGGCCAAGACCCGTAAGGCCGTCCGTCATGCGCTGGCCCATCCAAATGAGCCCTATGTGCTCGTGACCGGTTGCGTGGTCAATTTGCATCCCGAGGAGCTGTTGGAGCTTTCGGATCGCGTGATCGCCGAGCCGTCCAAGATCGATGTCGCCGAACGTGTCTGCGAGGTGCTGGGCGTTGAGTCCGATAGCGTTCCCGCCTGCAGCGATGGCGAGGTGGTCGATGCGCTCGGTCGCTCTCGCCTGGGCGTGAAGATCCAGGACGGCTGCAACCATCGCTGCACCTATTGCATTGTGTGGAAGGCGCGCGGCCCCGAGCGCTCCGTGCCTGTCGAGTCCGTGCTTGAGCAAGTTCGCGAGGCCCAGGAGGCCGGCGTGCCCGAGGTGGTGCTGACCGGTGTGAACCTGGGTGCCTACGATGGCAAGAGCGCGACCGACGAGCATGTCGAAATCGATGAGCTGCTCGAGGCCATCATGGAGCGCACGACTATTGCGCATGTGCGCATTTCCTCGGTCGAGCCCATGGATATCTCTGAGCGCCTGCTTAAGGTTATGGCGCGCTATCCGCAGCGTATCGCCCCGTTTTTGCACCTGCCCGTGCAGTCCGGCTGTACGGCGACCCTGCATCGCATGGGTCGTCCCTATAGTGCGGAGGCCTTTGAGGACACGGTGCGTATGATTCGCGCCAACTTGCCCCAGGCGTCTCTTTCGTGCGATGTCATCGTCGGTTTTCCTGGTGAGACGGACGAGGAGTTCGAGGAGTCGCTGGCGCTGTGCCGCCGTGTGGGTTTCTCGCGTATGCACGTGTTCCGCTATAGCAAGCGTCCCGGTACCCTTGCTGCCGACATGCCCGACCAGGTGCCGCCCGAGGTTATGGCCGAGCGCAGCCGTCGTATGCGAGACACGGCGCAGGAGCTCGCTATTGCCGATGCTCGTCGTCGCGTGGGCACTGTCGAGCGTGCCGTGCTCGAGTATGGTGACAGCCTGACGCTCGGTTCGTTCCATCATGCCCGTCTTGACGATACCTGTGGACTTACAGCCCCGTGCCTGCTCGATGTTGCTATCATCGGAGTCGATGATTCCGGCTTGGTCCATGCGCGCAGGGAGGTCCATGGAAGCCTCGAAGATTAGACTTACCGTTCCCGAGGGAGTTGATCCCTCGCGTGTTTTGGGCGCCGGCGACGGCGTCCTTCGTGCGCTCGAGAGCTTGGTTCGCGCTCACGTGGTCGCCCGTGGCGATAGCATCTCCGTGAGCGGTGACCCGGATGAGGTCGAACTCGTGGCGCGTTTTTTTGAACACGCTTTTCGCGAGGCGGCGGCCGGTCGTACCCTGTCTGCCGACGATGTCTCGCGTTGCCTGGCCGTCTTGCGCGACGGCGAGCATGAGGCCACATCGCTTCGCGATGACGTGCTGCTTTCATACCGCGGTCGCGTCATTCGTCCCAAGACGCTTGGGCAAAAGCGCTATGTGGATGCCATTCGCTCGCATACCATCACCTTTGGCTTGGGTCCTGCCGGTACCGGTAAGACCTATCTGGCCATGGCGCTCGCCGTTGCCGCGCTCAAGCGCCATGAGGTGGGCCGTTTGATCTTGACGCGTCCGGTTGTCGAAGCAGGGGAGAACCTGGGCTTTTTGCCTGGCACCCTCGAGGAAAAGATCGATCCGTACATGCGTCCGCTCTACGACGCCCTTTTTGACATGATGGATCGCGAGCGCACCGATGAGCTTATGGAGCGCGGCGTGATCGAGATTGCCCCGCTTGCCTATATGCGCGGTCGTACGCTGAGCGATGCTTTCGTGGTGCTCGACGAGGCGCAAAATACCACGCCCGAGCAGATGAAGATGTTCCTGACACGCCTTGGATTCAACTCCAAGTTCGTGATTACCGGCGACCTTAGCCAGCGCGACCTGGTGGGTCGTCGTGGTGGCTTGGCGGATGTCGAGCAGATTTTGGGCCGTGTCGACGATGTGGCGTTTGCACACCTGGAGCGCGCCGATGTGGTGCGCCATGCCCTGGTGGGTCGTATCGTCGAGGCATACGATGCTTATGATGACGTGCGTGAGCAGCGCTCGCGCGACCGAAAGGAGTCCCGTTGAGTGTATTGATCAGCAACGATGCCGAGCTCGATACGCTGCTCGACGCGCAGGAAGTGGAGCACATCTGCGAGGTTGTGCTTGCCACCGAGGGCGTTGAACGTGAAGTCGAGATTTCCCTTTCGTATGTCGACGAGGACGAGATGCACGAGCTCAACCACGAGTGGCGTGGCATCGACCGCACCACCGATGTGCTCTCGTTTGAATGCGACTCGGCCTTTGACGAGGATATTCCCGCCGACGAGACGCTCGAGCTCGGCGATATCATCTTGGCCCCGCAGGTCATTGCCCGTCAGGCCCCCGGCTTTGGCAATAGCCCTGCCGACGAGTGCCGCCTGATGCTCGTACACGGCATGCTGCACCTGCTGGGGTATGACCATATCGAGGACGACGAGGCCGAGGTCATGGAGGCCCGCGAGGACGCTATCCTGCGCGATCTGGCGCTCGAGCGCGGCGAGGACCCCAAACTCGTTCACGTCGGCCCCATCACCAATCATGCCCACGACTAGGAGCCGCTTATGATTCCCGGATCGAACAAGGACCATCCGTCCTTTTTAAAGTCGTTCTCCTACGCCATGGAGGGCTTCGTCACCGCCGTCAAGACCGAGCGCAACATTAAGGTTATGCTCGTAGCGGGCGTGTGCACCATCATTGCCGGCTGCATCGTGGGGCTCGACATTGCCGAGTGGGCCACGATTATCATCTGCTGCGGCCTGGTGATTCACGGCGAGCTGTGCAATACCGCCATGGAGGCCATTGTCGATCTGGCGACCCAGGAGCTCCATCCGCTGGCAAAACGCGCCAAGGACATCGCCGCCGCCTCGGTATACGTACTTTCAATCACCGCCGCGATTGTGGGCTTGCTGGTATTTGCCCACGCGCTCGGCTTTATTTAGAAAGGGATTCCCATGTCCGACAATATGCAGCCTATCGATGAAATTTTGGACGACGAGTCCCCGGATGCTAAGGCGACCGAGGCCTATGAGGAAGTCGAGGAGTTCGACCCGTTTGAGGGCATGAGCGACGAGGAACTCGACGCCCTGTGCGACGAGGACGACAGCCTCGCGGGCTTTGGCGACGTTGAGCCCGGTTTCCGCAGTGGCTTCGTGGCCTTGGTCGGCCGCCCCAACGCCGGTAAGTCAACGCTGCTCAACGCCTGCTATGGCAAAAAGGTCGCCATCACCTCGCCGGTGGCCCAGACGACCCGCCGCCGCATGCGCGCCGTCGTCAACCGCCCCGGCTACCAGCTGGTCTTTGTCGATACCCCGGGTATCCACAAGCCCAAGGACGGTCTAGGGTCCGAGCTCAATAAAAGTGCGCTGTTCGAGCTGAACGATGTCGATGTTGTCGCGTTTTTGATTGATGCCACCAAACCGATCGGCAGGGGAGACGCCTGGGTTGCCGAGCGCGTCAGATGCGCCCGTTGCAAGAAGGTCCTGGTGCTCACCAAGGCCGATGAAGCCGACCCCGCACAGGTCATGGAGCAGCTTAAGGCCGCCCACGAGCTTATGGAATATGACGACGAGATCGTGACGTCGTCGGTCAAGAACTTTAACGTCGATGCCTTCATCGAGACCGTTGCGCACTTTTTGCCCGAGGGTCCGCGTTGGTTCCCCGAGGACATGGGTACCGACGCTTCCGATGAGACGCTCGTTGCCGAGTTTGTGCGCGAGAAGGTCTTGCGCCGCACCCGTGATGAGATCCCGCACTCCGTGGGCGTGATTTGCGATGCGCTTGAGCAGACCAAGAAGGTGCTGCGCGTGCACGCCACCATTTACGTCGAGCGCGAGGGCCAAAAGGGCATCATCATCGGCAAGGGCGGCGAGATGATCAAACATATCGGCATCGACGCCCGTCGCGACCTTGAGCGCATCTTTGGCACCCAGGTCTTTTTGGAGCTGGACGTGAAGGTCAAGGCCGGCTGGCGTGACGACGAGGCCCAGATTCGCCGCTTTGGTTATAACGCCGAGGATTAGGGACACGCGGCGCGTATGGCAGGTTCTCGTACATATCGCACGAAAGTGCTTGTGCTCGATAAGACGAAGCTCAAAGAGACGGACCTGATCCTGACGATGCTTGACGAGCGGGGTCGGCAGGTTCGTGCCGTGGCAAAGGGCGCCCGCAAACCCGGCGGACGCCTGGCTGCGCGCTGCGAGATGTTCTGTACCGTCGATATGCTGCTTGCGCATGGACGGTCGCTCGACGTGGTTTCCCAGGCCGAGCTTATGGAGGCGCCGCTCGGCGCTGCTCCCGATTACGAGATGACATGCGCCGCAAGCGCGATCGCCGAGGTCGCGCGCGTGTGCTCGTTCGAGGACGCCGAGGACCCGTTTACCTTTGCCATAACGCAGCGAGCGCTTGCCCTGGTGGGCAGCGGGCTCGACGCGGCGCATATGGATCTACTTGTGGCGGCATATGTCTTTAAGCTGCTGTCGCACGTTGGCTATCGACCCGATTTTTCGGCCTGCGTGCTGTGCGGAGACCCCATGCTGTCGTATTTTTCGCCCCAGGCGGGCGGTCTCATGTGCGGGTCGTGCGCGTCGAGCGTTCCGGGTGCCGAGCTGGTGTCGACCGGTGAGGTCGCGTGGCTGCGCGCCCTCATGTCCATGACCTTCGATGCGCTTATGGTCGAGAGGATCGACACGCATACGGCGGCGTTCTTGCTCGGGCTTTCGCATGTGTGGGCTGCGACGCACACCGATCAGCGCCTCCGTGCGATGGAATTCATGTTGGGTCGGTGATGATGCGCAGGCACGGGCTGCTTGTGGTAACATACCGACCTGTTGGTACCTCGACCTTGGTTGCTCGCTCCACCGGCGGCTTCCCAGTCCGAGGCGAATCGAGTCGCCCGTGGGCGACGCAAAACGAAAGGTGAAACAATGACTGTTTCCAAAGAGCGCAAGGCGGAGCTGACTGCCCAGTTCGGTAACACCCCGGTCGATACCGGCAACCCCAAGGTTCAGGTCGCCATCCTGACCGAGCGCATCAAGGAGCTGACCGAGCACATGAAGTCCCACCAGAAGGACTTCCACACCCGTCGTGGCCTGCTCATGCTCGTCGGCCGTCGTCGTCGTCTTCTCTCCTACATCAAGAAGAACGACATCGTCGAGTACCGTGAGCTCATCAAGGCTCTGGGCATCCGCGACAACATCCAGTAGGATCTGTACATGCTAAGAGCGTCCTGCGCAGCGGGGCGCTCTTTTTGTGTAAGGGCGCGAACAATCACGCTCTGAAGCGTGGCGGGGGCAGGGGGCCCGCGTCACATGAGAAGCCTGCAGGCAAGGGGCCTGTGGGGTAAAGGAGAACAATGACACTCGTATCCAAGACCTTTGAGCTGTACGGCAAGACCTACACCTTTGAGTCGGGCGAGCTTGCCAAGCAGGCCACCGGCGCCTGCCTGGTCAAGCAGGGCGACACCACGATGCTCGACACCGTGGTCGTCTCCAAGGAGCGCAAGAACTACGACTTTTTCCCGCTGACCGTCGACTTCAACGAGAAGATGTACGCCGCCGGCCGCATCCCGGGTGGCTACCTCAAGCGTGAGGGCCGTCCCAGCGAGAAGGCCACGCTCACGGCCCGTATGATCGACCGCCCGATTCGTCCGAGCTTCCCGGACGGCTTCCGCAACGAGGTGCACATCGTCGCCACCTCGCTCGTCGCCGACCAGGTCAACCCCTTTGACGTCATCAACGTCATGGGTGCTTCCCTGGCCATGACGCTCGGCGGCGTGCCCTTCGAGGGCCCGCTTGCCTGCGTGCGCATCGGCCGCAACGTGGAGACCGGCGAGTTTATCGTTAACCCCACCTATGAGGAGCGCGAGAACTCCGATCTGGACCTGGAGCTGGGCGGCTCTGCCGACTTCATCTCGATGGTCGAGGCCGGCGCCGAGGAGATCTCCGAGGACGACATGCTCGCCGCCATGAAGTTTGGCCAGGAGGCCCTTGCTGCCTTCTGCCAGGCTCAGGACGAGTTTGTCGCCGAGTGGGAGCAGGTCAACGGCGCTATCGTCAAGAAGGAGTACCCGCTCGACCAGCCCGTCGAGGAGGTCCAGGAGCGCATCTTCGCCCACTACGACGAGATGGCAGCCGCCCTTCGCGACGCCGACAAGCTCTCCCGTATCGGCAAGGTCGAGGCTCTGAAGGAGTCCATCCGTGCCGAGTTCACCGAGGAGGAGCAGTCCGCTTGGGAGCGCGAGATTCCCGTGGCGCTCAAGAAGCTCGAGAAGAAGGCTATGCGTACCATGGTCGTCGAGACCGGCGAGCGCGTCGACGGCCGTGCCGCCGATGAGATTCGCCCCATCATGGTGAAGGATAACTACCTGCCGCTCGTTCACGGCTCCGGTCTGTTCCAGCGTGGCCAGACCCAGGTGCTTTCCGTCTTGTCGCTCGGTATGCTCAACGAGGGCCAGCGTCTGGATACCATCGAGCCCACCGAGGGCAAGCGCTACATGCACCACTACAACTTCCCGCCGTTCTGCACCGGCGAGACCGGCCGCATGGGCAGCCCCAAGCGCCGCGAGATCGGCCACGGCAACCTGGCCGAGCGCGCTTTGCTTCCGGTGCTCCCCGACGAGAACGAGTTCCCCTACGCCATCCGCGTCGTCTCCGAGGTCATGGAGTCCAACGGCTCCTCTTCGATGGCTTCGACCTGCGGCTCCACGCTCGCCCTTATGGACGGCGGCGTGCCCATTAAGCGCCCGGTCTCCGGTATCGCCATGGGCCTGATCCAGGAGGAGGGCAAGACCGTGGTCCTGTCCGACATCCAGGGTCTCGAGGACTTCCTTGGCGACATGGACTTTAAGGTCACCGGCACCACCGAGGGCATTACCGCTCTGCAGATGGACAACAAGGCCACCGGCCTTACCTTTGACATCTTGGCCCGCGCCCTGCAGCAGGCCAAGGAGGGTCGCGCCTTCATCCTTCAGAAGATGCTCGATGTGATCCCCGAGCCGCGCCACACCACGCGCAGCACCGCCCCGCGCATCGTCTCCATCCAGGTTCCGACCGACAAGATCCGCGACGTCATCGGTTCTGGCGGTAAGGTCATCCGCGGCATCCAGGATGAGACCGGCGCTTCGGTCGACATCCAGGAGGACGGCACCGTCTTTGTCGGCGGAACTGGCGAGTCCGTCGATCAGGCCGTCGAGCGCATCAAGCTCATCATCAAGGTTCCCGAGCCGGGCGAGGAGTACACCGGTCGTGTGGTCTCCATCCAGCCTTTCGGCGCCTTCGTCAACCTGCTGCCCGGTAAGGACGGCCTGCTGCACATCTCCCGCGTCGCCAAGGGCCGCGTGGAGAAGGTCGAGGACGTCCTCAACGTGGGCGACGAGGTCAATGTCGTCGTCATCGAGGTCGACGATCGCGGCAAGATCTCGCTCGATCGTCTTGACAAGCCTGAGGCTCCGGCTCGCGCCGAGGGTTCCTCCGAGGGCGACGGCGAGCACTTCCAGCGCCGTGAGCGTCCGCGTCGCGAGCGCTCCGAGCGCAGCGACCGTCCGCGCCGTCCCGGCGACAACGGAGGCCGCAAGCCCCGCCGCCACCACGACGCCGAGTAACAGCCGTACATAACCAGCACCGCAAGGGCGACTCCGGACAGGGGTCGCCCTTTTGCTTGCGCCCGGGAGGGCCGCATATGAAGTTTCCTGCTCTACAGTCCTGCGCAAGACGGAAAGCACATTAAGTGCTTTCCTTTGCGTGCGGAACTCGCGATAAACTTCATATGCGGCCCTCCCGGGCGCAAGCAAAAGGACTGGTTAGTGCCGCTCGCTATTTAGTTAGACAGTCTATTCAGTAGTCAGATTTCAGATCTGTAGATAGCCGCAGCAGCATCTTCCCAGATAAAACCGACCAAAATAAACCTGTCCCTTTTTGGCAGGTTTCCCGTGGGGCGGGCACTGATGAAGTTTATCGCGAGTTCCGCACGAACAGGAGGCCACTTAATGTGGCCTCCGTCGTGAGCAGGACTGTAGAGCAGGAAACTTCATCCGTGCCCGCCC
>NZ_QRLE01000006.1:97990-129866 GCF_003473055.1 Collinsella sp. AM13-34
GACTGTAGAGCAGGAAACTTCATCCGTGCCCGCCCTCGCGGGGAACCGGCGGGATAGACGAGTTCAGATGGGGCTTTGATGCATGGGTGGTCTGTTGTTGTGCAAATGGGTATCATACTGTGGTTATTGCATCGACTCTGCGATGCATGTTTGTACGTTCCCGGCGGTCGGTTTGCCAGAAGCGCCCCGTCGGTTGTTCCAGACCCGTTTCGAAGAAAGGAAACCACACTAACCTATGGCAGCTAAAAAATCATCTCCCTTGAAGATCATCCCGCTCGGCGGCCTTGATGGCATCGGCAAGAACATGACGGTTTTCGAGTGCGGCGACGACATGGTGCTCGTCGACGCCGGTCTCATGTTCCCGGATGACTCCCAGCCCGGTATCGATCTGGTGCTTCCCGACTACACCTACGTTCTGGAGAACGAGGAGAAGCTCCGCGGTATCATCGTTACCCACGGCCACGAGGACCACACCGGTTCGCTTCCGTACCTGCTGCAGGACCTCAACAACAAGGTGCCCATCTTCTCGAGCAAGCTGACGCTCGGTTTTATCGAGGGCAAGCTTTCTGAGTTCCGCATCCGCGCGCCTAAGTTCCGCGAGGTCAAGGGCGGCAGCCATGTCAACCTCGGCGGCATCTCGCTCGACTTCTTCTCGATGACGCACTCCATCCCCGGCGCTCTGGGCGTGTTCATCCGCACCAATCAGGGCACCGTTATGCACACCGGCGACTTTAAGCTCGACCAGACGCCCATCGATGGCGTCACGCCCGACTATGCCGCTATCAGCCGCTTTGCCAAGCAGGGCATCGACCTGCTGCTTTCCGACTCCACCAATGCCACGGTTCCCGGCTTTACCAAGTCCGAGGCCGAGGTTGGTCCCAACCTGCTGCACGCCATCAAGAACGCCCCGGGTCGCGTGTTCGTCGCATCGTTCTCGAGCCACATCCATCGTTTGCAGCAGATCTGCGATGCCGCCCGCAAGTGCGGCCGTAAGGTCGTTGTGACCGGTCGCTCCATGCTCACGAACACCCGCGTGGCGCGCGAGCTCGGTTATCTCAACATCGATGATGCCGATATCATCGATGCCTTCGATATTGATAACCTGCCTGACGACAAGATCGTCGTCATGTGCACTGGTTCGCAGGGCGAGCCGCTGTCGGCCCTGTCCCGCATGGCCAATGGCGAGCACAAGACGCTCTCCATCCACGAGGGCGATACCGTTATCCTCTCGGCAACTCCCGTTCCTGGCAACGAGAAGGCCGTCCAGCAGGTCGTCAACAGCCTGGCCAAGCTCGGCTGCGACGTGTGGGATAAGAACCGCGCTCTCGTCCACGTCTCGGGTCACGGTAGCCAGGAGGAGCTCAAGCTCCTGATGGCCATGGCCAAGCCCACGTATTTTATGCCGGTTCACGGTGAGGCCGTGCATCTGCGCGCCCATGCCCAGCTGGCGCGCAAGATGGGCATCAAGGACGATCATATCTTTATCCTCGATAACGGCGACACGCTCGAGATGCGCGGTGGTATCGTCAAGCGCGGTACGCCCGTCGAGTCCGGTGTCGTTTACGTCGACGGCCTGCGTATCGGCGATACCGACCCCATCGTCCTGCGCGATCGCCAGAAGCTCGCCAACGACGGTATGGTCACGGCCGTTGCCATCGTCTCCCTCAAACACAAGAAGATCGAGGCCATCGAGTTCTCGGGCCGCGGCGTCTCGTTTGCCATCGACGACCAGTTCTCCGAGGATGCCTCCGCGTCCATTATGAAGACGATCGAGAAGGGTAAGTTTAGCTTTACCAGCAGCGGTTCCGATGCCATTCGCAAGGCCGTGCGCGATTCGCTCTCTAACTTTATCTGGAGCCGTACGCGCACCCGTCCGATGATCATCCCGGTCGTCATGGAGGTTTAGTTTGGCGCGCGGATCTGCACAAAACGCCAAAGGCAATAAGGCCAATAACCAACCGGCATCTGCTAAGGGTGCCGGTTCCCATCTGCGTGCCAATAAGGGCCACGAGTCCGAGTTCGATGAGTTTGAGCCCTTGGTCGAGCCTTCGGCCAATCGCGATATCGCCGGTGTGGTCATCGCCGTTTTGGCGATCGCGTCCTTCATTGCCGTGATCTCTCCGGCAACAGCGCCCGTGACGGCTGCGGTTGCCGGTTTCTACCACCTGGGCTTTGGTCTGGGCGCCTACGTGCTGCCGATCGTCATCTTACTGTTTGCCGCCACGCTCTTTTTGGGTGAGGACTCGCCGCTCAACGTGCGCTCTGTCGCGGGCGGCGCCGTGGTCTTTATCGCCGTCGTCTCCATTCTTTCGCTGATGGTGCCGGGCACGAGCGATTCGTGCGACCTTATGTTTACGCCGCAGAACCTTTCCGTGTCGGGCGGCTACATTGGCGCCTTTATCGCAAGTGCCTTGCAAAACGCCCTGGGTAAACCTATCGCCATGGTTGTCTTGCTGGGGCTTGTCGTCGTTGGTTTGGTCATTATCGGCTTTTCGGTGGGTGGCGTTTTGCGCTCCGCACGCGATCGTGCGGCAGATTTTGCCGAACGCCGTCGTGCCGATGTCAACGCCAGCCCGTGGGGCGATGAAGAGGCCCTGTCTGTTCCCGGCGTCGCTCGTCCGCACCTGAGCATTCTGCGCCAGAAGGGGACTGACGCCGCGGTGACCACGGTCATGGGTGGCGATGTCGACCCGGTTTTGGATGACGACGAGGACGATGACCCGTTTGTCGACGTATCCGAGTCGGTTGAAGCCGAGCGGGCCAAGACCACGCTGCTGCCGCGTCGCCATGCCAAGAAGGGCAAGGCTGCGCCTAAGCTCAATACGAGTGAGCCCGACCCGTCTTGGTCCGATAGCGAGATTGAGCTCACCGAGGGCGATGACGAGGACGACGAGGGTCCGATTGAGACCGCAAAGACAACTTTGCTGCCGCGTCGCCATGCAAAGCGCGGCCAGGTAACCGGCCAGCTTTCGATGGAAGACGACTCCGATAAGATCGACGAGTCCGAGCCGCCGTTTGTCGTGAATCCCGTCTCGGCCGCACCTCAAATTCCCGACTTCCTGAAGCATCCCAAGGTTGCCGGTGCGCCTGCCACGAGTGCTATCGAATCGGCTGCGGCTCGTGATGGGGGAGTGGACGACGGCGCCGCAGATAACGAGGGCGAAGAAGAGGACGGACTCAAGCTTCCGCCGCTCGAAATCCTGCATGCCAACCCGCAGTCGGCTTCCGCCGCGTCTTCGGACAAGGAGCTGGAGCAGACCGCTGAGTCACTGCAATCCACCTTGCTTGAGTTTGGCCGCAGTGCCCGCGTGGTCGGCTGGATCGCCGGCCCCACGGTGACGACCTTTAAACTGCAGCCCGGTGAGGGCGAGCGCGTGAGCAAGATCTCGAGCCTCGAGGACGATATTGCGCTTTCGCTTGCCGCCCAGTCGGTGCGCATCTTCGCGCCGATCCCCGGCACCTCTCTCGTTGGTATCGAGATTCCCAACCGCAAGCGCCAGAACGTCAATCTGGGCGACGTGCTGCCCTATGTGAAGGGCGGTCCGCTCGAGCTCGCCATCGGCCGCGACGCCGAGGGCACGCCGGTTGTCGCCGACCTCGCCAAGATGCCTCACCTGTTGATTGCCGGTACGACCGGTTCTGGTAAGTCGGTGATGATCAACTCCATCATCACGACCTTGCTCATGCGCGCCCTTCCCGAGGACGTTCGCCTGATTATGGTCGACCCCAAGCGCGTCGAGCTTGCGGGCTATAACGGTCTGCCGCATCTCTATGTGCCCGTGGTGACCGAGCCTAAGCAGGCCGCGAGCGCTCTGCAATGGGCTGTGTCCGAGATGGAGCGTCGCCTGAAGGTCTTCGAGCGTCTCAACGTGCGTAAGATCTCGACCTACAACGAAAAGCAGGCTGCTGGCGAGTTTGAGCATTACGACAACCCGCCGCAAAAGATGCCCTACCTGGTCATTATCATTGACGAGCTCTCTGACCTGATGATGGTCGCCGGTAAGGATGTCGAGGCCTCGATCGTTCGTATTGCACAGCTGGGCCGTGCCGCCGGTATTCACCTTATCGTTGCCACGCAGCGCCCCAGCTCCAACGTGGTGACGGGCCTTATCAAGGCCAACATCACCAACCGCATCGCCTTTAACGTCGCCACGGGCATCGACTCGCGCGTCATCATCGACCAGATGGGTGCCGAGAAGCTCACCGGTTTGGGCGACATGCTGTTCTCCAAGGTCGACTGGGGCAAGCCCCGCCGTATCCAGGGCTGCTTTGTCTCGGACGACGAAATCAACGAGATTGTCGAGTTCGTTAAGTCGCAGAGCGAGCCCGACTACCACGAGGAGATTCTGTCCGCCGTGGCGCCCGCTTCCATGTCCATGGCTTGTGGCGGCGGCATTGTCCGCACCGGAGTCGCCGAGCCGCAAGACGATGATCCGCTCATTTGGGAAGCCGCCCATATTGTGGTGGAATCGCAGCTTGGCTCCACATCTGGTCTGCAACGTCGTCTGAAGGTTGGCTATGCGCGTGCCGGGCGTATTATGGACATGCTGGAAGAAAAGGGTGTCGTCGGCCCGCCCGACGGTTCTAAGCCGCGCGAGGTCCTGTTGGACGAGGAGGGGCTTGCCGCGCTGGAATCTGTCGACGCCGAGATGGCACGTGAAGATCGTGAGTTTGGAGGATTCTGATGGCTGCACGCTTTGGTGACATGCTGCTCGAGCAGCGTCGCCGAATGGGCCTTTCCATTCAGCAGGTCGCCAACACCATCAAAATCAGGCCGCAGATCATCGAGTTTTTCGAGACCGGTAACTTTGCTTCGATGCCGCCGCGCGGCTATGCGCAGGGCATGATTTCGAGCTATGCTCGCTTTTTGGGCCTCAATCCGCGCGAGGTCGTCAATGCCTACTTTGACGAGCTGATGGCATACGAGCGCGAGACGTCGCAGCAGGGCGGTCGTTTTCAGGACGCCGCCGGCTACGTCAATTCGCGTTCCTCAGTCGATAACGGGCGCTTCCTGATGGTTCAGGGCGGTCGTTCGACCCGCTATGGACAGCGTCCTCAGCAGGCCGGTTATATTACCGAGACGGGTTCGGGCGAGGAGATTCGCTCGCAGCGTGACCGGTTCCGCAGTACGCCGATGCCCGAGGACCGTGCACTTCCCGCTGCCCGCGGCGTGGCGCGTGACCCTCGTGCCGGCTACGGCGACGGCGGCTATTCCGATCGCGGTCACCGTGGTATCTCCACCGGACGCTCTCGCAGTGGCTATGCGGACGCCGATGCCACGCAGGTGACGCCGCGTCTTCGCTCTCAATCACAGCCGTATGGCCAGCGCTCTTCGGCTCCGCGTGCGGGCCAGCGTGGCTATCAAGGCCGCGGTGAACTTGCGCCCCGCTCGGGTCAGCGCAGCCTTCAGGGCCAGGGTGGCTATCGCGGCCGTTCCGACAGCAATCGTGGTCGTATGCCTCAGGGAGGCGGCCGCAGCAGTTCCAGTCGTGGACGCGGCGGTTCCCGTACTCCTCAAAACAACGGTCTCGATCCGCGTATCGTCTACGCCGGCATCGGTGCCGTGGCGTTGCTGCTGATCGTGCTCATCGTGGTACTTCTGCGCGGCTGCGCATCTTCGACGCCCGAGACCACGCCCGAGACGCCCACTGCTACCAAGACGACGCCCAAGAAGTCTTCTAAGAAGACCGAAACGGTCGACGAGGACGAAGACACCGATGAGGCGACGGATGAGTCGACCGATTCGGACGCCACTAAGACGACGGCTAAAAAGGAAGAAGACGAGGTAACGAAGGTCAAGGTCTCCGTTGCCAAGGGAAAGACCGCCTGGATTGAGGTCAAGGTCGATGGCAAGTCGGTCTATGGCGCCCAGGCGACTGGCCCCTTTGAGCAGGAGTACACGCCTGAGTCCTCGATCGAGATCACCACGTCCAAGCCTTCCGATGTCACCGTTACCAAGAACGGCGAAAAGGTCCGTTACGATACCAAGACCTCGGGCGTGGCGCGTGTGACGATCACCGTTCCCAAGAAGGAGACGACTGGTTCCGAGAATGGTGAAAGTTCTGATGGTACCGACACCACCGACGGCACCGATGCCCAGTCCACGGATGGCGCCGATACCGCAACTGACGGCCAGACGCCCACCGATTCTACCGACTATTCGTACGATAGCTACTAAGCCGCTCGTACGCGAAAGGAAACATCATGGCTAAAGATTCCAGCTTCGACGTCGTGTCCGAGGTCAACATGCAAGAGGTCGACAACGCCTTCCAGCAAACCACGCGTGAGATTTCCCAGCGCTATGACCTGAAGGACTCCGGCGCCACCATCGAGCTTTCGAAGGGCGACAAACTCTTTACGGTCAACGCCCCGGCCGACTTTGTCTCCAAGCAGATCATCGATGTCTTGAGCTCCAAGCTCATCAAGCGCGGCATCGATCTTAAGGCCGTGTCCTGGGATGCGCCTCAGGCTGCATCGGGCGGCACCGTGCGCGTGCTCGGTCACATCGTCGAGGGTATCGACCAGACGACTGCCAAGAAGATCAATAAGGACATTAAGGATCAGAAGCTCAAGGTCAAGGTGACGATTGAGGCCGACAAACTGCGTGTTTCCTCTGCTTCCAAGGATGCGCTGCAGACCGTGATCCAGTTCCTGCGCGACCAGGACTACGGTCAGCCGCTGCAGTTCACCAACTACCGCTAATTCATTCGAAAGGACCGCTCTCCAACATGGATACACCGTTGGGCTCCGTGCTCTATATCACCCTCGGGTGCGCCAAGAATGAGGTCGATACCGACCGTATGCGTTCGCTGCTGACCGCCGCGGGCTACGAGGAGGCATTCGATCCGCAGGATGCCGATATCGCCATCGTCAATACGTGCTCGTTCCTTGCCTCGGCGACGTCCGAGAGCATCGAGACCACGCTCGAGCTTGCCAACGAGGTGCAGGACGGCGTGCGTTCCTGCCCGATCGTCATGTGCGGCTGCGTACCGTCACGCTACGGCGATGACCTGCCCGACGAGCTGCCCGAGGTCGCGGCCTTTGTGAAGGCCGACGAGGAAGACGGCATCGTGGCGGTCATTGATGACGTTCTGGGTGTCGAGCGCGAGATTGCCGCCTATATTCCGCAGGTCAAGCGTACCGTCGAGGGCGCTGTCGCCTACGTCAAGATCTCCGATGGCTGCAACCGCTTCTGCAGCTTCTGCATGATCCCGTATATCCGCGGTCGTTATCACTCGCGCAATGCCGAGAGCATTATCTCCGAGGTGCGCGACCTGGTCGCCGGTGGTGTGCGCGAGATCGTTCTGATCGGTCAGGACACGGGCATTTGGGGCACTGACTTTGCCGACGAGGACCTCGCCGAGGGCTCGCCGCGCAATCTGGCTCAGCTGCTGCAGGCCGTTGCCGAGGCGGTGCGTCCTCATAACGTTTGGGTCCGCGTACTCTACCTGCAGCCCGAGGGCATGACCGATGAGCTTATCGAGACCATTCGCGATACGCCCGAGGTGCTGCCCTATATCGATATTCCCGTCCAGCACTGCGACGCGCGCATCCTCAAGGCCATGCGCCGCTCCGGTTCGCGTCAGGAGCTCGAGGACCTGTTCCGCGACCTGCGCGAGCGTATTCCCGGTATCGTGATCCGCTCCACGGCTATGGTCGGCTTCCCGACTGAGACCGACGACGAGTTCCGCGATCTTATCGACTTTATGGACACCGTCGGCTTTGACTACACGAGCGTCTTTGCCTACTCGCGTGAGGAGGGCAGCCTAGCCGCCAAGATGGATGGTCAGGTCGATGAAGAGGTTAAGCTCGAGCGCGCCCAGGAGGCTATGGATCTGGCCGAGTCGCTCGGCTTTGCCGCCACGGCGGCCCATGTGGGCGAACACGCCCAGGTGATCGTCGACGGTATCGAGGAGACCGAGGACGGTGCCGAGCTCATCGGACATGCCTGGTTCCAGGCTCCCGATTCCGATGGTGCGGTGCATCTGGATGCCAGCGAGGCATCCGTGGGCGATATTCTGACGGTCGAGTTTACCGATAGCTTCTGCTACGAGCTTATCGGCCATGTTGTGGAGTAGGAGAGCGTCGTGGCTAACGAGAGCAATAAGGAACTGACGAGTGTTTGGACGCCCGCCAACATCGTGACGTGCGTGCGCATCGTCTTTATTCCGGTGTTCATGATCGTGTCGGCGCTGTCTCACACGAGCGTTGCCGGTACGGATTGGAGCACCTTCGACGGCCCGCTCGCCGCCGCCGCATTTATTCTGTACGTCATCCTGTCGTGCACCGATAAGGTTGATGGCTACCTGGCTCGTTCGCGCAACGAGATCACCGATTTCGGCAAGTTCTTGGACCCCATCGCCGATAAGTTGCTCGTGTTCTCGGCCCTGCTGCTGTTCTTGGACTTTGGTGCCGTAACCGTGTGGTCGGTGTTCATCATCCTGTTCCGCGAGCTGCTGGTGAGCGCCCTGCGCATGGTCGCGAGTGCGGCCGGTGTGGTCGTTGCGGCCGATAAGCTCGGAAAGTACAAGACGGCGACTACGATGGTTTCCATCTGCGGTTATCTGTGCGTCTTTGCGATGGCCGGCCTCCAGTTGGGGCCTGCGGAGCTGTTGCTCGGTGTCTATGGCGTTTCACGCTTCCTGTACGCTGTTGCCGTTGTCCTGACCGTTATCTCGGGCGCCCAGTACTTCTGGAACTGCCGCAAGATCGTCTTTTCGGTTTAGGTCCAGGTGGGTATGGCGGACTCTTTTGAGCAGATTTCCGCACATAACGAGGAGCTGGCGCGCGATATTGTCGAGCACGCGAGCGCTCGGGGCGTGACGGTTTCTACGGCTGAGTCGCTGACGGCGGGTATGATCGCCTCGACGATTGCCGATATCCCGGGCGCCTCGGCGGTGCTGCGCGGCGGTGCGGTGACCTATTGCGATGAGATCAAGCATCGTGTTCTGGGTGTTGAGCAGGAGACGCTCGATCGGTTTAGCGCCGTGTCGCACCAGACGGCGCGCGAGATGGCCGCGGGCTCGCTGGACCTCTATCAGAGCGATGTGGCCGTGAGCGCAACGGGCTACGCTGGGCCCGGTGGTGGCACCGAGCAAGACCCCGCCGGCACGTTCTATATTGGCTGGGCGTATCGCGTGGCTGATGGGGAAGTGCCGGTTGTCGAGTCTGCGCGCTGTCATTACGAGGGCGATCGGTCGTGCGTTCGTGCCCATGCGGTCGCGGAGGCTTTGGGACGCATTGCCCTTGTGCTTAACTCTATGGAATAGACGTGTTTTAAGGGGCCTCCGGGCCCCTTAATTGTGGAGATAGGGACCTTAGGCTCATTTGGCGTTTGTGCTGGTTGTAGACGTAATTTTTGCCTGCCTTGTTCATATTTGGTCCTTTGTGGTCAAGCATTTGGTCAGTGTTTGGTCGGCGTTTGGTTGGTTTTTGGAAAGACCGCCTGCATATGATTTATCTGAACGGTTGACCACGAACAGCCGTTCGTTTATTATCGATGCAGGTTGTTAAGAGGAGGGCTATTCATGGCCAAGAATTCAGGTCCCGTACGTACCGTTCATGCTCGCACGACGGGTAAAGAGCGCGATGAGATGATCGCCACCACCAAGGCCGAGATAGAGAAGAAATTCGGCCAGGGTTCCATCATGAGGTACGGCGACGGTGGCCCCGAGCTCGAGGTCGAGGCCATCCCTACGGGCGCTCTGGCACTCGATGCCGCTTTGGGTATCGGCGGTGTGCCGCGCGGCCGAATCGTCGAGATCTACGGTCCCGAGTCCTCCGGTAAGACGACGCTTTCGCTCGAGATCTTGGCCGAGGCCCAGGCAATGGGTGGCGTTGTGGCATTTATCGATGCCGAGCACGCGCTCGATCCCACGTATGCCGCGCGCATCGGCGTGGATATCGACGAGGTGCTCATTTCCCAGCCCGATACGGGTGAGCAGGCGCTCGAGATCGTTGACATGCTCGTGCGTTCTGGTGCCATCGATGCCATCGTCGTCGACTCCGTCGCCGCGCTGACCCCGCGTGCCGAGATCGAGGGAGAAATCGGCGACACTACGGTCGGTCTTCAGGCTCGCCTGATGAGCCAGGCGCTCCGCAAGCTCGCCGGCTCGCTGTCCAAGTCCAACACGACGTGCATCTTCATTAACCAGCTGCGTGAGAAGATCGGCGTCATGTTCGGCAACCCCGAGACTACGACGGGCGGCCGTGCCCTTAAGTTCTTCTCTTCGGTGCGTATCGACATTCGCCGCATCGACAGCATTAAGCTTAAGGACGAGGTTATCGGTAACCGCGTGCGCGCCAAGGTCGTTAAGAACAAGGTGGCAGCTCCGTTCCGTTCTGCTGAGTTCGACATCATGTACGGTACGGGCATCTCTAAGGAGGGCTCGATCTTGGACATGGCTGTCGAGTGCGGCATCTGCAAGAAGATGGGCTCCTGGTTTGCCTATGGCGAGGACAAGCTCGGCAACGGTCGCGAGGCCGCCAAGGCGTTCCTGCGCGAACACCCCGATTGCGCTGACGAGATTGAGCATAAGGTCCGCCTTGCCTGCGGGCTTGAGTTTGATGACGATGCTCCGTCCGAAGTCGAGCTGACCGATCAGCCTGCGCCTGAGGAGTTTGACGAGCTTTACGCCATCGATGGTTCCGCCATGCTCGATGATGACGACGAGTAGCGGTTACGCTCATGTCGTATACGGTGACCGAGGCCACGGTCGTCTTTCCCGATAAGAAGGCGGCCTCCTCGTTCTCGAGCGGGTATGCGTCCAAAAAGCCTTGCGCACGTATCGATTGCGAGCTTGAGGGCGGTTTTAAGCGGTCCATTTGGATTCCCGTGCGGGCCGCGCGCCTGTATGTCAAAAACCGCCCTGATCTTCCCTGTGATTGGGATAACTTTCGTGAGGCGGTTCAGCTCATCGAGCGTAAATGTGCTCTCACCATGGTGACCGAGATGTTGTCGCGCCGCGACCATGCGACGGGTGAGGTCCGTGACAAGCTGGCTCGCTACGGCTTTCACCAGTCCGCGATCGATTTCGCCGTCGAGCGCGCCACCGAGTATCGCTTTTTAGACGAGAACCGCTTTTGCTCGTACTTTATCGAGGAACGCAAGCGGCGCGGTTGGGGACAGCGTAAAATCGAGACCGAGCTCAAGCGTCGTCATGTCGTGCTCGATGACATTCCCGGTTATCCCGAGGATTATTTTGCCGTCGAAGACGATTTGGCGCGTGCGTCAGCCCTGCTCGCCAAGCGGCGTGTTCCAGAGACGCGCGGATTCGAAAAACTGGTTCGGTTTTTGATGGGCAAGGGCTTCTCGTATCACATCGCCGCCGATGCCGTTAAGGCACGTCTCGATGCCGAGCGTGAGGAATGTGCGGTTTAGGCGTATGTGTTTTGTGGCCCTGCCGTTCACCGCGTTTTAGCCGCCGTGCTGGGGCCATTTATTTGACAGTTGTTGTGGTTCAACGTACGATAAACACTGTCATTTGCTTTGTGATATGTGCTCATCTGTGATGAGTTTGTTTATATGTTTATCTGTATCCGACCCGCATAAGCTGCGCCCATATTACTCAAATGTCGCGAGCCGTTCGTAAGGACGGTTCGCTTTGTTGTGTAACGAATCCATAAAAAGGAGTGAGCATGCCTATCATTGCAGCGCTCGTTGGCATCGTTTTGGGTGCCGTCGCCGCCATTGCCTACATGCGCACCGCCAAGCAGGGTAGTCTTCACGAGGCCGACGAAAAGATTCAGTCGGCACACGCGCAGGCAGAGTCCCTGATCGGTGATGCCAAGCGTCAGGCCGAGACCCTCAAAAAAGAGGCTCTGCTCGAGGCTAAGGAAGAGATCATCAAGAACAAGCAGGCCGCCGAGGCCGAGGACAAGCAGCGTAAGAGCGAGATTCGCACGCTCGAAAATCGCGTGATGCAGCGCGAGGAATCTCTCGATCGCCGCAACGATGCTCTTGATAAGCGCGAGCATCAGCTGTCCAGCCAGGCCGGCCAGGTCGAGAAGCGCTCTCGCGAGCTTGAGGAGCTCTGCGCAAAGCAGACCTCCGAGCTCGAGCGTATCGCCGACCTTACCCGCGAGGACGCCCACAAGGAGCTCCTCGATAAGGTTCGTGGCGAGGTCACCCACGAGGCCGCCACGATCATTCGCGAGTCCGAGCAGCAGGTTCGCGCCGAGTGCCACAAGACCGCCCAGGAGATTCTGTCCCTGGCGATTCAGCGCTGCGCTGCCGACCACACTGCCGAGGTCACCGTTACCTCCGTGCACATTCCCTCTGATGACCTCAAGGGCCGTATCATCGGTCGCGAGGGTCGCAACATCCGGACATTCGAGCAGGTTTCCGGCGTCAACCTCGTGATCGACGACACGCCCGAGACCGTCGTTCTTTCGAGCTTCGACCCGGTCCGTCGTGAGACCGCCCGTGTCGCCCTCGAGAACCTCATCGCCGACGGCCGCATTCACCCTGCCCGCATCGAGGAGATGTATCACAAGGCTGCCGACCTGGTTCAGCAGCGCGTGCGCGAGGCTGGCGAGCAGGCTGCCTTCGATACTGGCATCCACGACCTGCACCCCGAGATCGTCAAGACCCTTGGCGCCCTGCGCTACCGTACCTCGTTTGGCCAGAACGTGCTTCAGCATTCCCTCGAGGTCTCTGATCTGTGCGGCGTGATGGCTTCCGAGCTTGGCCTGGACGTTGTGACTGCCAAACGCGCCGGCCTGCTGCACGATCTGGGCAAGGCAATCGACCACGACGTCGAGGGCCCGCATGCCGTCATCGGCGCCGAGCTTGCCCGCCGTTATGGCGAGAAGCCCGTTATCGTCCATGCTATCGAGGCTCACCATGCCGATGTCGACCCCAACACGGTGCTCGATGTCCTGGTGCAGGCCGCCGATGCTGTCTCTGCCTCTCGCCCCGGTGCCCGTCGCGAGTCTGCCGAGAACTACATCAAGCGCCTTGAGAAGCTCGAGGAGATCGCCAACTCCCATGACGGCGTCGAACGTACCTATGCCATGCAGGCCGGTCGCGAGGTCCACGTCATGGTCCAGCCGGACAAGATCTCCGATGCCCAGTCCACGGTCCTGGCTCACGATATCGCCCATCAGATCGAGGAAGAGATGGAGTATCCCGGTCAGGTGCGCGTCGTCGTGATTCGCGAGAGCCGCGCTGTCGATATCGCTAAATAACATGAGCGACGCGAACGAGCTCATCTCATTTATCGCGTCGATGTCGGGGGAGGGCAACCTTCGCGTCGAGGAGAACCTTGGCGAGGGGTATGTCCGCCTCCGCGTTTCGGAGGCCGAGCGGCGCCAGGCTAAGCACGACATTCAGCATGTCGAGGACATCGTCATCGAAATGCTCCGTAATGCTCGCGATGCCGGCGCCGACAAGGTCTATCTCGCCACGACCAAGGAAGACGGCGTCCGCACGCTTGTCTTTCTGGATAACGGTTCGGGCGTTCCGCAGGATATGCAAGAGCGAATCTTCGATGCCCGCGTTACCTCCAAGCTTGAGAGCATGAAGATGGACCGTTGGGGCGTTCACGGTCGTGGCATGGCATTGTTTTCGATCAAGCAGAACACCGATGAGGCCCGTGTGGTCACGTCCGGTGTCGATCTTGGTTCAGCCTTTAAGGTGAGCGTCGCGGCCGACCGCCTCAGTGAGCGTGCCGATCAGTCCAGCTGGCCCCAGGCCGTCAAGGATGAGGACGGACGTTATGTCTGTGCTCGCGGTCCGCATAATATTATTCGCGCTGCTTGTGAGTTTGCGCTCGAGGAGTTGCGTGGTTGCGATGTCTATCTTGGTTCTCCGTCTGAGATTGCCGCGACCCTTTATGCTCAGGCGTCAAGCCGGCTTGATACGTCTCGTCTCCTGTTCATTGATGACGAGAGCGAGCTTCCGGTTGTCGATCGTTTAGGCCTTGCTTCTGATGCCGAGGACTTTATTCGTATTTGTTCGGGTTTGGGTCTTGAGATGTCCGAGCGCACGGCCCATCGTATTTTGGCAGGGCAGATTAAGCCCGTTCGCGGTGTGACCGCGCGTCTGCTGCGCGAGCGTGATTCGTCCTCGCATGCGCCGGCTCCTGTCGATCTCGCGAAGGATCGTCGCGGGCTACGTATTGCCAAGGATGACATGGCACAGTTTTCGCGCGCTGTGGAACGCGACTTTAATGACCTTGCCGCCCGGTACTATCTCAACCTTTGCGGCGACCCAAAGATCCGTGTTTCGCGTGATCGAATCACCGTGACCTTTGATCTTGCCAAAGAGGAATAGTGCCTTTACCGAGTCCACTCGGTACGATACAGTTATTGCAGTTAAAACGTACTTTTAAATGCAGGAGTTTCTTCATGGATTGCCTGAAGGTATCAAGCAAATCATCGCCCGCGTCCGTTGCCGGCGCCATCGCCGGCATGGTCAAGGATGGTGTGCCCGTCAACATCCAGTGTGTCGGCGCCGGTGCCGTCAACCAGGCCATTAAGGCCGTTGCTATCGCGCGCGGTTTTTTGATTCCAACCGGTTTTGATATTTCCTGCGCGCCCGTGTTCTCCGACATCCTCATTAACGGGGAGTCGCGCACGGCCATCCGCCTTTCTATCTACGTTCACCAGATCAATCGAGCTGCTATGGATAACGTCGTCATGGATGATGTTAAGCCTGTGGCATAGCTTCTGCTTGCCTTGTTTCGCTCCCCATCGTTAGGACTTATGCACATGGACCAGCGTTCCGTACGCGATATTCTTGCCGGTAAAACCTACTTTATCCGCACCTTTGGCTGCCAGATGAATCAGCACGACTCCGAGCGTGTGAGCGGTCTGCTTGATTCGTATGGCTGCCTCATGGCGCTCGATCCCGCGCATGCCGATATCGTTGTCTTCATGACGTGCTGCGTGCGCGAGGCCGCCGATACTCGCCTGTACGGTCAGTGCAATTCCTGCAAAAGCCTGCCGCCTTCGCCTTCGGGCAAGCGCGTGGTTGCCGTTGGCGGTTGCATCGCGCAGCGCGATGGCGAGGGCCTGCTCACCAACGTCGATAACGTCAACGTCATCTTCGGTACACATTCCATCGCGCATGTGGCCGAGCTCATTGCCGAGGCGTTCCTTGATGGTAAGCGTCATATCCGCACCAATGAGCATGAGGATACGGATGCCATGAGCATGCCGTGGCATCGCGAGACCCAGTATCACGCCTGGGTGCCCATCATGACAGGCTGCAATAATTTCTGCACCTATTGCATCGTGCCGTACGTGCGTGGTCGCGAAAAGAGCCGCCCCTTCGAGGAGATTGTCGACGAGGTGACCGGTTTGGTACGCCAGGGCGTGCGTGAGATTACGCTGTTGGGCCAAAACGTTAACTCATATGGTCGCGATCTGTTTGGCAAGCCGCGTTTTGCCGATCTGCTGCGTGCCGTGGGCGATACGGGCGTGGAGCGCATCTTCTTTACGTCTTCGCATCCCAAGGACCTGCTGCCCGAGACCATCGACGCCATGGCCGAGACGCCTGCCGTTATGCCGCAGCTGCACTTGGCCGTCCAGTCAGGTTCGACGCGGATCCTCAAAGAGATGAATCGCCGTTATACACGCGAGGACTATCTGGGCCTTGTCGATCGCATTCGCAACCGCATGCCCGATATCGCGCTCTCGACCGACATTATCGTTGGCTTCCCGGGTGAGACTGAAGAAGACTTTGAGCAGACGCTCTCACTTGCCGAGACGGTCCGCTATGCTCAGGCCTATACCTTCATCTATTCCAAGCGCGCCGGTACCCCGGCCGCCGAGATTGACGATCCTACGCCGCATGAGGTTATTCTCGAGCGTTTCAACCGTCTGGTTAAGGTTATCGAGACCACGGCACACGAGTATAACCAGGGTGAGCTTCATACTGTGGTTCCGGCGCTCATTGAGGGAACGAGTAAAAAGAACGACGCGGTCCTGCTGGGCAAGAGTCCCAAGAATCAGACCGTGCATGCGCCTATCCCCGAGGGTTACAGCATCGATCAGCTTGTTGGTAAGATCGTTGATGTTGACGTTGACGTTGCCAAGACCTGGTATTTGTCCGGCTCCGTTGTGGGCGAGCCGCGCTAATGGTTTCTCCCGGGGCAGGTCTTTCCGCCGTTGCGATCGTCGGTCCGACGGCGGTTGGTAAGAGTGATGTTGCCGACCGTTTGGCAGCTCGTCTTTCGTCCGAAGTGCTGTCGTGCGATGCGATGCAAATCTATCGCGGCATGGACATCGGTACCGCAAAGATGGCGCCCGATGAGTGCACGGCGCCGCTGCGTCTCGTCGACATTGTAGAGCCGGGTGTGGCATATTCTGCTGCGCTTTATCAGGCTGACGCTCGCGCGCATGTTGAACGTCTCCTTGGTTCGGGTTGCCTGCCGGTTTTTTGCGGAGGTACGGGGCTATATCTCAAGGCAGCCCTCGATGAGATGGACTTTCCCTCGGGTGAACTTGAGGACGATCGCCGTGTGGGCTATCAGGAGCTTGCCGAGCGTATTGGCGAGGAAGAACTGCATGCCCTGCTTGCCGAGCGCGATCAAGAATCGGCTGCTGTTATTCATCCCCATAACGTGCGCCGTGTGATTCGTGCGCTCGAGATGCATGATGATGGTATCTCCTATGCACAGCAAAAAAGTCAGTTTAGTGTTCCGCGCGAGCATTATCATGCCCTATGGTTTGGTCTGACGCGTAATCGCGAGGTGCTCTACGAGCGCATTAATCTGCGCGTCGATCTGATGTTTGAGCAGGGTCTTGTCGATGAGGTCCGCGGTCTTATGGCCCAGGGTCTGGGAGATGCCCTGACGTCGATGCAGGCAATTGGCTATAAAGAGATCATTGATGCTTTCAATGGCGTGATGAGCATGGATGAGGCCCGCGAACTCATTAAGATGCGTTCGCGTCGTTATGCCAAGCGTCAGCTTTCGTGGTTTAAGCGCGATGACCGTATCGTGTGGTTTGATATGGATGAATGTACGATCGATGAGGTCGTTGAGGATATCCTGCATCGTATTGAGGCTGCCTAATGGCCCGTTTCCCCCTTGTTCCCACGGCACCCGAGCCCGAGCGTGCCATTTTAGTTGGTGTTGAGTGGCGCGACAATGCATGGCCGCTCGATCGCTCGCTTGATGAGCTGAAGCGTCTTGCCCACACAGCTGGTGCCCGGTGCGTGGCACGCTTGTCGCAGCGTTTGGTAAAGCCGTATCCTAAATCGTTTATCGGTTCCGGTAAGGTTGAAGAGCTGTGCGGCCTGGTGCATCGCATGGATGCCGATGTCGTTATTTTTGACGACGACCTGACCCCCTCGCAGCAATCCTATTTGGAGAAAGCCGTGGGCGAGCCGGTAAAGATTATCGATCGTACAGCACTGATCCTGGATATCTTTGGCCTGCATGCTCAGACGCGTGAGGGACGCCTGCAGGTACAGCTGGCACAGCTTCAATATTTGTTGCCTCGCCTGCGTGGCATGTGGAGCCATCTCGCCAAGGAGCAGACGCGCGGCGGCATCGGCTCACGTTTTGGTCAGGGCGAAAGTCAGCTCGAGGTCGACCGTCGCCTCATTCGTAATAAGATCGCTGCGCTTCGTCGTGAGCTCAAGCAGGTTGAACGGCGTCGCGATGTTCAATCCAAGAGTCGCATTGAGTCACCGGCGTTTCGCGTCGCGTTAGCCGGTTATACCAATGCCGGTAAATCGACGTTACTCAATCGTCTGACCGGCTCTACGGTACTTTCGCAGGACAAGCTGTTTGCTACGCTCGACCCGACGACGCGTTCGTATCGTCTGCCCGGCGGTCGCGGCATGACGATTACCGATACCGTCGGCTTTATTCAAAAGCTGCCCCATGGTCTGGTCGATGCCTTTAAATCGACGCTGTCCGAGGTTTTGGGTGCCGATCTAATTCTCAAAGTCGTAGATGCGTCTGACGAGGACTATGAGCGGCAGCTGGAGGCTGTCGACCGCGTGCTTGATGAGATCGGCGCCGGAGAGCGTTTAACGCTGACCGTATTCAATAAAATCGATCTTCTCGATAGCGTCGATCGGTTGAGTTTCCGTCGTCGCTATCCGGAGGCCGTTCTGTTCTCGGCCCAAACGGGCGAGGGGCTCGACGATCTCGTCGACCGGATTGCTCGCGAGGCAGCTGCCACCGATGTGTTGCTCTCCGCTGATATCCCGTATCGTGAGGGCGCTCTCATCACGCTGGTGCATGAGCAGGGAACCCTTCTGCATGAGGAATATCTCGAGGACGGCGTTCGCATTGTGGCGAAGTTGCCGGCTCGTATTGCACCGCGGCTCGAGCGTTATCGCACCGAGTAGACGAGCTCTAAAATGCCCAGAATGATGGGCTGATGCAGCAGATAAAAGGGGAGAGCGTGACGTCCAAGGCTGGCGAGCGCCGGCAGGGGGTTGGCGTAGGCCCAGCTAGGGACGGTCTTATCGATTCCCTGCGCTATGTGTGCGGCGAAGTATCCTGCAAGATACATAAAGATAAACGGGATGATGGGGTAGTAATCACCTGAGATAAACCAAGGGCTCGGAAATCCCAGCCACGCCAGGTAGGGGACAGGGTAGATCGTTTTGGGGATGCTCAAGGTGATTGCGAACAACATAAGGCATAGGGGCATGCCCCATCTCGCCGTTATCTTCTTAAGGACGGGATCGGTCAACGCTACGATGCCGGTGCATGCGGCCATGCAGTAGATGATGCCAAAATTAACCGAATCGTCGACTGAGACAAGTGTTGTTGCCAACCAGACAACGAGTGCTGCTAAGGCGTATTTGGCGGCACGTTTGATATTGTTGCGCGAAAGGGTGCACATCCAACCGGCGATAAACAAAAATACCCAGCTGATGCTGGCGCGCCAGATGTCTTGAAAGACTGACTGGGTAAACCAGGGCATATCCCAGCCGTACAGGTAGGCGAGATCATAGCAAGCGTGAAAACCTGCCATAGAAATCATCGTAAACCCGCGGACGGTATCAAATATGGTTATGCGTTTTTGCATTACGAGAACCGGCGCATCAAGCCGACGACTTTGCCCAGGATAACGGGATTCGTTGCATAGATAGGTTCCATGGTGTCGTTCTCGGGCTGCAAGCGCACACGCCCCTGCTCCTTGTAGAACGTCTTGACGGTCGCCGAACCATCAATCATGGCCACGACAATTTCGCCGTTCATGGCACTCTTTTGTTCACGGACGATGATGTAATCGCCATTGAAGATGCCGACATTGATCATTGAGCTCCCATGCACCTCAAGGATAAAGGAACCCTGATCAGTGGCGATTTCGGTCGGGATAGTAAACGTGTCTTCGATATTCTGCTCGGCCAGAATGGGAATCCCAGCCGCGACGCGACCAACGAGCGGTAGCGAGACCGTTCCGCGAGGTGCGGTGGGCTCGTCAGATTTAGAAATTGAGACAGAGGAACCATCCTCGTTAAAGAGTTCCAGGGCGCGCGGTTTGGTGGCATCGCGCTTGAGTAGCCCGCGCGCCTCCAGGGCAGAGAGATGGGCGTGCACGGTGCTGGGGGAGGAAAGGCCCACGGCAGAAGCCATCTCGCGCACGCTGGGCGGATAACCCTTCTCCTGCTGATATTCCTTGATGAAGTCGTAAATTTGCTGCTGACGCTTGGTAATTTTGCGAGCCATCAGGGCATCCTCTCTACCCATGTCAAACAAATGTTCGAATTTTGCTTGACAGGAACAACTGTTCGAAGATAATAATAACCGAACATTCGTTCTCGCGCTAGACATTTTTGTCCGCGCGGCTTGATAAAACTGTTCTCAGCAAAACACGCGAGAGGAGAACATGATGAACGTAACGAATATGGTCCAGGGAAACCTCGCCCTTAAGCTCGAGACGCCTGCAGAACCCACTTTTACGGTTGTTCAGGGTGGCCGCTCCGGCTTTCAGCCTTTGACCGTAAAGCCTGCGCGCAATCAGCAGGCTGTAGTCGCGCCGGCCCGCGTTGCCCTGAAGGTTCCGACGATTGTCGCCGTCGCCGTTGCGCTTACGCTCTTCTTTGTCCTCGCTATGTCGGTCTTTAGCGCTCGTCACGCCGCGTATGCCGAGTCCGTTTCCAACATTACCTACGAGACCATTCGCGTTCAGCCTGGCGATTCTCTTTGGTCGCTTGCCGAAGAATATCCAATCGAAGGCCTTTCCACGCAAGAGACTTCCGACATGATCCGTAGCGTCAATCATCTGGAGCATGGTTCGCTCGCCGCCGGTGCGCATCTTAAGGTTCCTGCTCGTTCGTAATCATTATCGCGCTGCGCATGGTACCCTTGTTATCGTTTAAGAGGAGGTACCATGCGCTGTCCCAAATGCGGCAAGGCACATACCCGCGTCGTTGATTCCCGTATGCAGGAGTCAAATAACACCATTAAGCGCCGTCGCGAATGTTGCTCGTGTAACTACCGCTTTACAACGTTTGAGCGATGCGAGGACCCTATCGAGGTCATTAAGTCAGATGGAACTAAGCAGCGGTTCGATCGCAATAAGCTTCTTGTCGGCTTGATGCGCGCCACCATCAAGCGCGATATCGACACTAAGAAGCTCAATGAGATTATCGATGACATCGAGGTCGAGCTTCGCTCTCGCACGCTGACGGCCGTCACGTCCCATGAGTTGGGTGACATGGTGCTCAAGCGCTTGGCCAAGATCGACAAGGTTGCGTACATCCGTTTTGCCTCGGTCTACCGCGATTTCAAAGACGTCGATGAATTTCTGCAAGAGCTCGACAAGCTAAGGTGATTCCATGTCCAACATTACCGTCAACATAAAGCGTCTCGACCCCACCCTCGAGCTTCCCAAATACGCCCATCCCACCGATGCCGGCTTGGATCTACGCTCCAACGAAGACTGCGTCCTGAAGCCCTTCGAACGCCGTCTGGTCTCTACTGGGCTGGCCATCGCTCTGCCCGATGGCTACGCCGGCTTCGTCCAGCCCCGCAGCGGCTTGGCCATCAAGCAGGGCCTGTCTATAGTCAACACGCCGGGCCTCATCGACGCTCACTACCGAGGAGAACTCAAGGTTATCCTCATCAACCTGGATCCCTCCAATAACATTCAAATCAATAAAGGCGACCGCATAGCCCAACTCGTCATCCAAGAAGTCCCCACGGTCAACCTCATAGAAGTAGAAGAACTAGACGAAACCGACCGAGGCAAAGGAGGCTTCGGCTCCAGCGGCATCGCCTAGGGCGCCCGTATCCCTCCCGCCCGGGGCTTACCTATATCATTCCATGCTCAAACATTCTCGCGTCGCTTCGCTCGCTGCGAAACTGCGCGTGGAACGATATAGGTAAGCCCCGGGCGGGCGGCTACTCGCTTGAAACAATATTTACTTTTCTAGTAAGTCGATGCGATGAAGGGACGCCTCCTTTGTCGCATCGACTTACTGTATTTATATTTTCTGGTTCCCCTTTGCAGATTCTACTGGTGGGGAATCTGGTATAGCCGCTGGTACGTTAACGCAGCTTACCTGCGGGAGGCCCCTATATATCGTCCCGCGCGCAGTTTCGCAGCGAAGCGAGAATGTTTGAGCACGGGATGATATATAGGGGCCTCCCGCAGGCAAGCGGAAATTAAGACGCTAGCGGATGTGCGCGGGTTTTCCGCCCCAGTAGAAGCGGCAGAAGGCTCGTTTGCGCTTTTGGGGTTTGCCTACGAGCTCTATGGTGGCGATGGCGATGTCTTCGGCTGCGTGTGGGCGGCGTAGTACTTCGCCGTTGATGAGCAGTGCCTTGAGCGACTCAGGATGATCGTGGAGATGACGCAACGTCACGATGAGCTCTCGTGCGGTGGTGACATGCATGCTGGCGCCCATGCCAGTGAGCATGGTGGTGTTGGCCTTTTCCTGGCCGTATGATTTGCCCAGCAGGATCATCGGTAGGTGTGCGCATAGGCACTCGGTGACGGTGAGTCCGCCCGATTTGAGAATTGCCAGGTCGCAGCCGTGCATGAGGGCTGCCATGTCGTCGACATAGTCCAGTACCGTGACATTTTCGAGCTTCATGGCGTCGAAGAGCGTTTTGAGACGGGCGGCGTATTCCTTATCCTTGCCCGGCAAAAAGACAAAGTGCATGTCCTCGAAACTGCGCAGGAAGGGGAGGGTGCGGTCCATCTCCGCGCGAAAGCGGACGTAAGGCTGAGGCAAGCTGGCACCGGCCATTACCAGCACGACGGTCTTGTCGGTGGGGAGGTTGAACTTGGCTAGCTCTTCCTCGCGATCGTAATCCGTGTCGAATCCGGCGCGAATAGGAATGCCAGTAATGCGAATCCTTGCTTCGGGAACCTTACGGGGGCGGAGCGTCTCGGCCATAAACTCGTTTGCCACGCAGAATAGGTCGGTGTCCTTATGAGGCCACCAGCCCTCGACTTCGTAGTCGGTCGGTACGCAGATGACAGGATAATCGATACCCGTAATTACGCGGGCGCCTACGGCAACATTGGCTGCTGTGATGTGCGTTGCGACCACGGCTATGGGCCTGCGGCTGCGGACATATTCGTTGAAGGCGGGGAACATAATTCGCGACCATGCCGTGCCGCCACCCCAGAGAAGATGTCCCGTAAGTGTATATCTCCAGGTCAGGTCGTAAATGGGGCGCGTGGCTCCCGTAAAAGAAGCCGCGGTCTTATTGCCGTCGAATTTAATACGTCCAAAATCAAGGATATCGAGTACTTCAATCTCAATATCCTCGGGGATGCCATTGGTGCCGCGGATGAGGTCGAATGCCTGCGCAATCGCATTTGCGGCGGCCTTGTGGCCCGAGCCGACGGAGGCGTGCACGATGGTCACGAGAGGTTTTTGCTGAGCCAGGAGCGTGGTTTGCTCCGATTGGGGAGTGCTGTGCGTGAGCAGGGGAGCGTCGTCACTCGTCTGCATCTGGTCCATCGATAACTCCCCTTCAGCTTTGTAACACGGATTTATTATTGTAGTGCATGAGTGTCACGTTCACGTAAATTTGGGTATGAGCGCAAAGAACGTCAATGTTTCGACGAAAGGACGCTTCATGACTACCGATAAGCCGATCGATGTTGCGATTATCGGTGGCGGCCCCGCGGGCTATGCTGCCGCCATTTATGCTGCGCGTGCCAACCTGACGACGACTGTCCTTGAACAGGGCATGTCGGGAGGGCAAATCGCCACAACCAATGAGGTCGAGAACTATCCGGGCATTCCGTTCTTGAGCGGCGCCGAACTCGGCGAGCGTTTTCAGCAGCATGCAGAGGGCTTGGGAGCACAGGTTACATGGAGCATGGTTACGGGTATCGATTACGATGCCGATGCAGCGCTGTTTACGGTGCATCACGATATGGGCGACACGACGGCCTCGAGCGTTATCGCTTGCATGGGTGCCATGCCGCGTCCGGCGGGTTTCGCTGGCGAGGAAACGTATCGCGGTCGTGGCGTTTCGTATTGCGCAACATGTGACGGCATGTTCTTCCGTGGCAAACAGGTCTTTGTAATCGGTGGTGGCAATTCGGCATGCGAAGAGGCGCTGTTCCTGTCAGACATTGCCAGCAGTGTGACCATCGTGCTGCGCCGCGACCAGTTCCGTGCGCCCGATGGTGTTGTTCAGAAAGTACTCGCAAAGGACAATATTACAGTTAGGTACCAAACTAGTATTGTGGAGCTATCGGGCGAAGCGATGCCAACGACGATTACCTTTAAGGACAATGCATCCGGCGAGACTCATACCGAGTCATTTGAGCCCGGCTCGTTTGGCATCTTTGTCTTTACCGGAACGCAGCCCCATACCGAGCTTGTTGAGCATCTAGTCGATCTGACGCCTGATGGCGGCATTCTGACTGATGAATCCATGGCGACCCGCACGCCAGGTCTATTTGCCGCTGGCGATATCCGTTCCAAACGTTTACGCCAGGTTGTGACCGCTGTTTCGGACGGAGCCATAGCGGCAACGAGCGCATACGCGTTTCTCCGTGGATAAGTACGATAATATATCTTATGTAAGGTTGTTATCAATTTACTAAATGGCGGGACGAAGCATCAGTGCACTGTCCCGCCAATTTTCTTGGCGGCTATGTGGTATGCAAAACTAGATAACCTAGAATACAATATAGAAAACGAACGGAGGCCTCTTATGAACCACGCTAAACATGTTATCCCGATGTCCGATACGTCGGTCAGCATTAAGCCTGAGGATATTCAGCCGACGGTGCTGCCGGATGCATTTATTCAGTCCGATATGGTGGGTAAACTCAACGCGTTGAGCCTGCCACGCTATGACCAGCTGCCCAACGTAACGCTCTATCGCGATCAGGTTATTGAATATGTTGCGCTGTGGATGGAGCCGCTTTCGATTTGCGTAGAGCAACCCGTTATCACGCCATCGATGATCAATAACTACGTGAAGGTCGGCCTCGTTCCTGCTCCGGTTAAAAAGCAATATGGCCGTGAGCAGATTGCGCGTCTCATCGCCATTTGTATCTTTAAGCAGGTGCTGCCCATCGCTGCGGTTCAGGCGCTCTTTAATATTCAGCGCTTGAGCTACGACGCTCCGACGGCTTTCGATTATGTTGTCGATCAGCTCGAGGCATCGATTCGTGCGGCGTTTTCTGTTGAGCAGACTCCCGTGCCCGATACCGCACATCAGGTTACGCGCGAATCGCTGCTCGTGCGCAGTGCGGTATCGTCCTTCGTTTCGAAGGCGTATCTGATGAGCTATCTCAAGTTCAATGGGTTTAATAGCTAACCGAGGTATAAGACGGGCGGGATAAAGAGCCAATGGCTCCTTATCCCGCCCGTACGTTTGTCTAGTTGGATATTATCGGCCCGAAGCCACGCCCATGCCATAGCCGATGATGAGGCCGTGCATCTCGGCATAATATGAATCTAGCCCGTTACAGGGCATGATGATAGTCTTGGAGCCTGGCCAGCGCTCCACAATGCGGCTGGCAAGTGCCTGGGCGCCCGTCTCATTCTCGACATGGTCGATAACGACCTCGCCGCCAGTAAAGCCCTCGGCCTCCATGGTATCGACAATCTTGCCAAGCATCTTCTTTTCCCCACGGGTGTGACCAACGAGCTTAATCTCCCCCGCCTCGCTTGCTGTGCCTAAAACTCGAATGTTGAGTTTATTGGCGATGACCCCGGCTGCCTTGGGAATACGTCCGGCCTTTGCAAGGTTCTCGTAATTACACAGGCTAAAGAGGATCTTGCTGTTTTGCTCGAGGCTATCGAAGTAAGCGCAGGCGTCCTCAAAGGAAACGTCCGGGTTGCTTGCAAGATAGCGGTCGAACAGCAGGAAGATTAGGTCCATTTTGCCGCCGGCTCCGCGTGAATTGACCAGATGAATCTGTCGATCCGGCTCTTCGGCAAGCACCATGTCACGTGCGGTGGCCGCGGCATTGTAGCTTCCCGAGACGCCCTCCGAGATGGGCATGCAAATCGTCTTGTCGGCAAGCCTAAAGAGTTCGGCCCACTCACCTACGCTTGGACAGGCGCTCGAAGAAGCGCTCGACTCCGCCTGCACGGCGCAATTGAGCTCGTGAACGTCGAGCGTGAGGTCATCGACAAACTCACGCTCCCCCACTCGGATCTTAAGGGGTGCAAATGCAAAGGTGGTATGAGGTGCGGTTGGTTGCCAATCGCGAAGATTGCAGCTCGAATCGGAGATAAGTGCCCAGCTCATTGAGGGTCCTTTCTAATTGTTCCCCAACAATTATAGCCATCTTTTTGATTGATTGGACGGCTATCTAGTTTTGAATACTAGATAGCCGTCTTGATTTTATGGCAAACGGTAGGGAAAAAAGAATGGGCCTCGTGACTCAAGATCGCGAGGCCCACGTTCGTTCGCTGCAGTAATAAATTAGTAGCGCACGAAAATGTAATTGTTGTTCATGCCAGCGGCGACGGAGCTGATGATGACGCCCGTTTTGTAGTCGGAAGCATGGATCATCTGACCATTACCGATATAGATGCCGGTATGGTAGGAGTTAACCACAACATCGCCGGGTTGCGGATCGGACACACGGGTCCAACCCATGAAGGTGCCGGTGGTGCCCAGGCGGCAGTAGCGGCCCGTGAGGCAATAGCTTACAAAACCGGAGCAGTCAAAGCTGTTCGGTCCAATGCCGCCCCAAGAATAAACACAACCGAGCTTGCTGTAGGCACGCGAAACAACGGAGCCGCCGTCAACGGACTGGCTCGGCGCCGAAGGGGCCGGAGCCGGAGCGGGAGCGGGAGCGGGCTGCGGCGTAGGAGCAGGAGCGGGCGTGGGTGCAGGCGTGTCGCCGCCACCATTGTTGGTGTTCTCGGTCGTACCGGAGGTGTCGTTGCTCACCGTGGCCTTTTCGGCAGTGCTGGCGTTGATACCCGCCTGCAGCGCGGCGTTGGCCTCGGCCTCGGCAGCAAGCTCGGCCTGCAACTGTGAATCCAGGGAGCTCACGACACTCTGGGCCTCAGCCTGCTGGGCATTGAGCTCGTCGACCTTCTTCTGCGTCGCAGCGACGTTCTTCTCCTGCTCGGTCTGCTTATCGGTGAGCTGCTGCTTAAGGTCCTTGACCTCCTGAATGGTCTGGGCCTGCTTGTCGGACACCTTGCCGTAGTAGAAGAGACGGTTGAGCATGTCGCCCAGATCGTCGACGCCCGTCAGAACCTGAAGGAGACTCAGACCGCCGGTCTTGTATTCACCGGCAACGTAGTTAGAGAGCTTGGCCTGGCCTTCGGCGATCTCTTGCTGCTTTTGCGTGATCTCGCCTGCAGTCTGATCAAGCTCCTGCGTCTGTGCGGAGAGTTCTTCATGAATTTGCTGGGTTTGCGTGCCGATCTGCTCGAGCTTGGTACGAGCAGCGGCAAGGTCGGATGCGGTATCGGCGTAGGCAGGAGCCGCAAGGCCCAAGCCCAAAACACAAGCGAGGGTTGCCGTAGCAGCGCAGCGTGCCATGTTTTTGTGCGTGTTTGCTGTGCGCATGTAGCTTCCTTTCCAGTAACTAAGGGTAACGGCTAGTCCACCGTCACCAGGCTAAAGAGCTCCACATCATCATCAGACGGCGTGAGCTTCTCGCGCGGGTTGAGAAACGCAAGCTCAAGGATACAACCGTAACCGACAAGCTTTGCGCCCATATCTCGCACCAGTTTACCTGTTGCCTCGACGGTTCCGCCCGTCGCGACCAAGTCGTCCAGAATCAACACGGTATCTTTAGAGCTGATAGCGTCGGCATGGATTTCAATGGAATCCGTTCCGTACTCGAGTTCGTAGCTCTGGCTTACGGTCTCGCGCGGCAGCTTGCCCGGTTTACGTGCAGGAACAAAGCCGGCGCCAAGGGCTACAGCCACCGGTACGCCAACCATAAAGCCACGGGCCTCGGGACCCACGACCTTGGTGATTCCCATGCCGGCAAAGTGCTCGGCGAGGGCATCGGTCATGGCTTTGAGCGCCTCGGGGTTGTCAAAGAGCGGCGTGATGTCTTTAAAGATGACTCCGGGCTCGGGATAGTCGGGGATGTCGACGATTTGAGATTCGAAGTCGTACATTGCATGACCTTTCAATGGGTTGCCGGATAAGCGGTAGCTGTTATTTGCCCGCGGTGACAGTGTCGGATTGCGAAGGGGCGACAACCTTGAGCGGCTTTACGAGAGAATCCTCGTGTGAAGCCGGCGCGGCAGTTTCTTCGTTTTTGGCCTTGGTGGACTCGGAGCGAGCGATTTCCTCATCGAGTGCATCGATATCGGCATCCTCGACCACGGCGTTGAGCGACTCAAAAACGCGGTTTTTGAGCAACGCGGTGTGCACGCCTTCCGTCAGGTCGTGAAGCTTCTTAAACGCACGCTCGAGCTTGGCGTCGCGCTCGTCATCGGAGGTGTCCATGCCGAGCATGCTCACGAGCACCTGCTCAAACATCGAGGACTCGCGGTTGGCGGAAGACACGTACTGACGCAGGTTGCGGGGCTCGATATGGAAGCGTGACAGCTCGGAGCAGTAGCGGATGATTGGAAAATCGCGACCATCGACGAGCTCACGATTCTGCGGACTCTTGATGATGCGAATGAGGTCGTTCTCGGCGAGCGAGCGGATAAACGAAATCTCGACGCCCAGCATATCGGGAATGGTCTCAATGGGATGCAGCTTTTGCTTAGTCTCCTTGGGCTCCGTCTTGAGCGGAACATCGGACAGCAAGCCCACCTCGTAAGCGAGCGTTGACAGGTCCGTGGCGTTTTCCAAGCGCTGCTTAATCACGTTGAGCGGCATGTAGCGGGTCTTCTGCAAATGCAGGATGACCTCCAGGCGATCAACGTCCTCCTTAGAGTATTGACGGTATCCCTTAGGCGTACGATGAGGGGTAATGAGCCCCTCATCTTCTAGAAATCTAATTTTTGAGTTCGAAAGATCGGGGTATGCGCCTCGAAGTAGGTTGACGACTTGGCCGATACTCAGATAGTTGCGTTCGGCCATGCCCTACTCACCGGTTTCGATGCGCTCCGGCGTGCTCTCGTGGTAGATGAGCGTAAACGTACCGATCTGGACGGAAGAACCGTCGTGCAGCGGGGCTGCATTGACGATGGCACCGTCGACCCAGGTGCCATTGAGCGAGCCCAAGTCCTCGATGCGAGCGCCGAGGCCCTCGCGGATAATGCGCGCGTGGCTGCGCGATACGGTCATGTCATTGAGGAAGATGCCGTTCGCAGGATCGCGGCCGATGGTGGTCACGTCGTCCTCGAGCTCAAAGGCGGCACCAGTCTGCGGACCCTTGACGATGGACAGAACGGGGGCGGTGATGCGCACGTTGGCCATGAGGTCGGGAACGGTGACGTCGCTTGAAGGCACGCGGAATACGCAGGTAGCGTCAGCAGTCTTATCATTCTGAGGCATATTGTTAACCATGTTGTCCATGACAACCCCTAACTTATCGCGGACGTGCCGCAAATAATGAACCGTACGTAATCATACCCCAACGAATCAGTCTTCGATTTCAGGGTTCAGAAAGTCGATGTCCTCGTCCTCGGGATGCGCGAGAGCCTGTTTAATGGCCACTCCGCCCTTAATGGAATAGATGACAGCCGTGAGCATGGAGAAGATCACGCCGCCGTACACAAAGAAGATGCCGAGGGGCACCGAGCTTCCGTTGAGGCCCGGGAAGGCCGTAAGGGTTGAAGGTAAAAGATGCAGGCCGTCAATAACGGGGAACCCGAGCAGCATGAGCGAGAAGCCGGTCATGAGCAGTGCAGTGGCAATCTTTCCGGGAAAGACGACATCGATGGGGCGACGGTGATAATGACGAACGATAAGCGTGCCGATGCCCAGATAGATGTCGCGGCCAATAATGAGCACGCAGACCCAGATGGGCAGCTCTCCGCGGACCACCAGCCCAAGTACGCCGGTGAACAGCAGCGCACGGTCGCAGATGGGGTCCATGACCTTGCCGAGCCACGAGACCGTCTTGGTCATGCGGGCGATCTGACCGTCCATCCAGTCGGTAGAGGCGGCAACGGCGTAGATAACGATGGCGATGACGCGGTTGTTATCCGTCACAAACAGGTACAGAAATACCAGAGTGAGGATCAAGCGCGTAAAGGTGATGAAATTGGAGATCGTAAAGATCTTATTCGACGGGTAATCGGAAGTGCCGATAAGCTCCTTTTTGATCTTCTTTTTGATGCCCACAGGACTCCCCCGCTGGTTAACGACAAAACTTTCGCTACTATACCCGTTCCGGCGATGTCTATCCAGCGTAAGCATAGAGAGTCCAGACATGAGGAAGGCGCTTTTGGGCGGCGGTGGATTTCACATTCGTGTACATCAGCCTCCAAACATGCCGAAAAATGTCGGTTTTGGAGGGTGATGTACACGTTTTGATTCGGTGATTACATCGATCGGGAAAGTTGTTGCCTTAAGCAAATTAATCATGATGTGCGGGTCGAGAAGGGTTGGCGCCAAAAGAACCCAACGGCCGTTATGGCTTCGTTAGAAACGCGCCCCACCATGGATGGTGAACCCGAAAGGTAAGGCGCGCGGGCACGGTGACTCGGCCCGCGCTCCCGGAAGAGAAAGGATAAACCCATGGGTTACATGCTCGAGACGCGTGGGCTCACCAAGCGCTTCGGCCGCGGCGACCAGGCGCAGGACGCCGTGGCCGACGTGAGCCTTCATATCCGCGAGGGCGAGGTGTACGGGCTGCTCGGTCCCAACGGCGCCGGCAAGTCGACAACGCTCAAGATGATCTGCGGGATGTTGCGGCCGACAGCCGGGGAGATCCTCTTTGCCGGGCACGCCTGGTGCCGCGAGGACCTCTACGCAATCGGCAGCCTCATCGAGGAGGCGCCGCTCTACCCCAACCTCACCGCGCGCGAGAACCTGCGCGTGCGCACCACGCTGCTGGGCCTTCCCGAGAGCCGCATTGATGAGGTGCTCGCCGCCGTGGACCTCGCGGACACCGGGAAGAAGCGCGCCGGGCGCTTCTCGATGGGCATGCGGCAGCGATTGGGGCTCGCGCTGGCGCTGGTCGCCCGGCCACGCCTGCTCGTGCTCGACGAGCCTACCAACGGCCTCGACCCCATCGGCATCGAGGAACTGCGCGACCAGATCCGCGGCTTCGCGGAGGCGGGTACGACGGTGATCGTCTCGAGCCACATCCTCTCCGAAGTGCAGCAGATGGCGGACACCATCGGCATCATCTGCGGGGGGCGCCTCGCCTACGAGGATGCGCTTCGGCCCGGGCAGGACCTCGAGGAACTCTTCATGAGCTTCTGCCGGGAAGGGCGACGAGCGCGCGGGGAGGTGGCGGCATGACGGGCGAGAAAGGCGGCCTGCTCGCGGGCCTGCGCGCCGAGGCCCTGAAGTCGCGCCACGCGGCACCGGTTCGCCTGGCCGTGCTCATGGCGCTGCCGATGCCGCTGCTCGGCGCGATGCCCTACCGGGGCGTGCAAATCTTTAGCGCGTGGAACTACTGGTACGCGCTCTTCTTGCCCGTGTCTCTATCGCTTGTGGTGGCGTGCGTCGCGCGGGCGGACGCTCGCACACGGATGCGGGGGCTTCTGGGCCTGGGCTTCCCGCTCGGGCGCGCCTGGTGGGCCAAGGCGCTCTGGTGCCTCGCTCTTTGCACGCTCTCGAACCTCGTGGTCTTCGGCATCTACCTCGCGGGATCGGCGTTCTCCTCGCAGGGTCTCACGGCCGCGGGCACACTCACGATGCTCCTCTGCGCGCTCGCCAACACGGTGACCGCGGCGTGGATGATCCCCGCAGGGCTCTTCCTCACGGCGCGGCTCGGCATGCTCACGGGCATCTTCTGCCCGCTCGCCGCGCAGCTCATGGGTGGGTTCGCCTGGTCGTTGGTGCCGCTGCCGCAGCTCTTTCCGCCGTCGGCGAGCATGGTCATCCCCACGAGCTTCATCCCCGTACTGCCGAGCGGCGAGCCACTCGCGGCGGACATGGCGCTCGGCGGGGCGCTCACGGCGGACGGCATGCTCACGCTGGCGGGCCTTGCGGTCTGCGCGCTTGCGTTCGCCGCGCTCACGGCGGCGGGCGCGGCCTGGTTCGCGCGCTCCGAGGAGAGGTGATGGCCATGACACAACTCTCCGACCCGACGCCGCGCATGACTCTCCCGCGGGCCCTGCTCTCCGAGGCCCTGCGCCTGGTGCGCTCCCCGCTCACGGCGGTGCACCTCGCCTGCGGCATGGCAGCCGGTCTTGCCTGCGGTGAGTACTTCTCCGTAACCCGATGGGACCCGGCGCTGGGCGCGGACGCCTACGCCCAGTTCCTCGGCGCCCTCATGCCGCTCATGTCCGCCATCGTCTGCGCGCTCGCCGTGGACGAGGAGCGCGCTGCCGGGCGCCTCGCCAACCTCACGGCGGTCCCCTCGCGCGGGCGCGCCGTCGCGGCGAAGTTGCTCGCCCTTGCGGCGCTCGGCGCGGGCG
>NZ_QRLE01000060.1:0-1329 GCF_003473055.1 Collinsella sp. AM13-34
GAAGCGAGTGGCGAACGGCTGAGTAACACGTGGAGAACCTGCCCCCTCCCCCGGGATAGCCGCCCGAAAGGACGGGTAATACCGGATACCCCGGGGTGCCGCATGGCACCCCGGCTAAAGCCCCGACGGGAGGGGATGGCTCCGCGGCCCATCAGGTAGACGGCGGGGTGACGGCCCACCGTGCCGACAACGGGTAGCCGGGTTGAGAGACCGACCGGCCAGATTGGGACTGAGACACGGCCCAGACTCCTACGGGAGGCAGCAGTGGGGAATCTTGCGCAATGGGGGGAACCCTGACGCAGCGACGCCGCGTGCGGGACGGAGGCCTTCGGGTCGTAAACCGCTTTCAGCAGGGAAGAGTCAAGACTGTACCTGCAGAAGAAGCCCCGGCTAACTACGTGCCAGCAGCCGCGGTAATACGTAGGGGGCGAGCGTTATCCGGATTCATTGGGCGTAAAGCGCGCGTAGGCGGCCCGGCAGGCCGGGGGTCGAAGCGGGGGGCTCAACCCCCCGAAGCCCCCGGAACCTCCGCGGCTTGGGTCCGGTAGGGGAGGGTGGAACACCCGGTGTAGCGGTGGAATGCGCAGATATCGGGTGGAACACCGGTGGCGAAGGCGGCCCTCTGGGCCGAGACCGACGCTGAGGCGCGAAAGCTGGGGGAGCGAACAGGATTAGATACCCTGGTAGTCCCAGCCGTAAACGATGGACGCTAGGTGTGGGGGGACGATCCCCCCGTGCCGCAGCCAACGCATTAAGCGTCCCGCCTGGGGAGTACGGCCGCAAGGCTAAAACTCAAAGGAATTGACGGGGGCCCGCACAAGCAGCGGAGCATGTGGCTTAATTCGAAGCAACGCGAAGAACCTTACCAGGGCTTGACATATGGGTGAAGCGGGGGAGACCCCGTGGCCGAGAGGAGCCCATACAGGTGGTGCATGGCTGTCGTCAGCTCGTGTCGTGAGATGTTGGGTTAAGTCCCGCAACGAGCGCAACCCCCGCCGCGTGTTGCCATCGGGTGATGCCGGGAACCCACGCGGGACCGCCGCCGTCAAGGCGGAGGAGGGCGGGGACGACGTCAAGTCATCATGCCCCTTATGCCCTGGGCTGCACACGTGCTACAATGGCCGGTACAGAGGGATGCCACCCCGCGAGGGGGAGCGGATCCCGGAAAGCCGGCCCCAGTTCGGATTGGGGGCTGCAACCCGCCCCCATGAAGTCGGAGTTGCTAGTAATCGCGGATCAGCATGCCGCGGTGAATGCGTTCCCGGGCCTTGTACACACCGCCCGTCACACCACCCGAGTCGTCTGCACCCGAAGTCGCCGGCCCAACCG
>NZ_QRLE01000061.1:0-1286 GCF_003473055.1 Collinsella sp. AM13-34
GGGACTGCGGACAAAAAGTTGGACCATCAGGTCCGGTTTGGAGTCCGCATGACATACAGTAGAGCCGTAGTGGAGAGGGCCGGGGAGCTACGCCGCTCCGGGCTCTCGTGCAGGGAGATAGCCCGGGAGCTCGACGGGCCGAGCAAGAGCGCCGTCGCGCGCTGGACGAGGGCCGGGGCCGCGGGCGGAACCGTCGGGAGGGCGGTCGCGAAGATGGATCTGCCGAAGGTCGTCGGGGACGGTCCGGTGTACCCCGACATCGACCCGGACGACAAGGACGCCCTGATAGAGCGCCTCGTCCTGGAGAACGCCGTCCTCAGGGCGGTGAACGACGTTTTAAAAGCCGCGAGCCTCGACGGGATGTCGAACAGGGAGAAGACCCTGGTGATAGACCGCCTGAGGCCGTGCGGGAAGTGGTCCTTGAGAGAACTCACGAGTTCCTTGGGGATATCAAAGAGCTCCTATGAGTACCAGCGCCGCGCGATCGCGAGGCCCGACCGGCTCGCGCCCCTGCGCGCGCTCGTGCGCAGGATCTTCACTGAGGACGGTGAGGGGGCGCGGGGGTACCGCTTCGTGACGGCGCGCCTGCGCGAGCTCGACGAGCCCGTGCGCGCCTCGGAGAAGGTCGTCCTCCGCATCATGCGCGAGGAGGGCCTGGTCCCCAGGTGGATGAGGAGGAAGAGGAGGCCCTACAGCTCCTATGCGGGCGAGCCGACGCCGGCCCCGCCGAACCTCGTGCGCCGCGACTTCCGCTCGGCCCTGCCGAACTTCCTGTGGCTCACCGACATCACCGAGTTCAGGCTGCCCTCCGGCAGGAAGGTCTACCTGTCGGCCATCAGGGACTGCTTCGACTCCTCGGTCGTGGCGTGGAGGGCCGGCGAGAGACCGGACGCCGCGCTCGCCAACTCGACGCTCGAGGACGCCTGCGCCCGGCTGGCGCCCGGCGAGCGCCCCGTCATCCACTCCGACCGCGGCGGCCACTACCGCTGGCCCGGCTGGATCTCGATCTGCGAGGACAACGACCTCACCAGGAGCATGTCCGCCAAGGGCTGCAGCCCGGACAACGCCGCGATGGAGGGCTTCTTCGGCCTGCTCAAGAGGGAGTTCTGGCACGGCAGGGACTGGTCGGGCTGGGCCCCCGCCCGCTTCATCGAGGAGCTCGGGGCCTGGATCGGCCGCTACAATACGGAGAGGCGCAGCGATACGCTCGGCGGCCGCACGCCGGCCGAGTTCCGCGCCGCGCTGGGAAGGGCCGCGTAGCGGTCCAAGAAATCGTCCGCAGTCCC
>NZ_QRLE01000062.1:0-1253 GCF_003473055.1 Collinsella sp. AM13-34
CGCCAGAAGGGCATGCTCATGCAGCGCGGGCCGCCGCGGCCGCGGGAGAGCTCGGCGGAGGGCACGACGAGAAGGTCCAGGCCCTCCTTGTACAGCACGTCGTTGGTGACGGTGTTGCGGGCGTAGACGCAGATCTTGCCGGGCTCGACGCACAGGGTGTTGGAGCCGTCGTTCCACTGCTCGCGGGAGGCCGCGATCGGGTCGCCGCCGCCGCAGGGGATCAGCTTGACCTGGTCGACGCCGGTGGCGTCCTCCAGGACGTGCTCGAGGGTGTCCTCGATCAGGCGGATGTTCACGTCGCCCGGGTTCTTGCCGGCGGTCAGCTCGTAGACGCGCAGGGTGCCCATGATGGCGGGGTGGATCGTGAACTTATCGACGTCGATCTGGGTGAAGACCGTGTCGAGGTGCATGAAGGCGCGCGAGACGGGGATGTCGAAGGCCAGGATGCGCTCGACCTTGGAGTCGGAGTTCCAGAAGATGTTCTGGGCCATGACGTCGATGGCGGCCGCCTGGGTGCGCTGGGAGATGCCGACGGCGAGGGTCTTCTCGTTGATGTTCAGCACGTCGCCGCCCTCGGTGTGGAACTGGCAGTCGCGGCGGAAGTACAGGGAGACGTCCTTGTAGTCGGGGTGGTACTTGAAGACGTACTTGCCGTACAGGGTCTCGCGGTTGCGGGTGACCGAGTACATGCGGTTGAGGTTGACGCCCTCGCCGACGACCGCGAACGGGTCGCGGGTGAAGTAGAGGTTGGGCATCGGGTCGATGATCAGGTCGGACTCGGACTCGGAGTTGACCAGGGAGTCGAGGGTCGTGGACGCCGTGAGGGGCATGTCGATCTCGGCCTTGGTCATGCCGGCCATGGTCTTCTTGACGAACTCGAGGTTGTCCTCGATGGAGTCCAGCTTCTCGCGGACGATCTGCGGCATGTGCTGGCCGCGGATGCCTGCCTCGGCGATGTACTGGTCGGTGAACTCGGCGCGGGCGCCGGGGACCTGGTCGAACACCTCTGCGACGAGGTTCTCGAGGTAGAGCACCTCCACGCCCTGGTCCTTAAGGATCTGGGCGAAGGTGTCGTGCTCCTGCTGCGCGACCTCCAGGAACGGGACGTCGTCGAACAGGAGTCGCTCGAGCTCGTCGGGCGGCAGGTTGAGGAGCTCGTCGCCGGGACGGTGCAGGCAGACCTTCCTGAGCTTGCCGATCTCGGAAGGCACGTGCAGACCTTTCGTCATGGCCTCCTACCTTTCTTTCGGGCC
>NZ_QRLE01000063.1:0-1182 GCF_003473055.1 Collinsella sp. AM13-34
CACGAGGGCGCTCACCGCCATGGCCGCGCAGGCGATTGCGAGCCCGGCGAGCGAGCGCGGGAAGGGCGCGTGCCGTCCGGCCGCGAACGCCGCCACGAGGAACGGGGCCACGGCGTAGCTGTCGAGGCCCGCCGCCGTGGCGGCGACGAGGGCGGCCGACTCGAGCGCGAGCGTCCCCAGGGGCAGGGCCGTCCGCCAGAGCAGGGCTGAGGACGCGGCCGCCACGGCGAGCGCGAGGGCAGCCGGGCTCGCAGCCCGCTGCACGACGTCACCGGGTATCGCCGGGACGATTGTCGCCGTGATGACGGTCGCCTCCCCGTAGAGCAGGCACGCGAGGGGCGCCGCGAGCAGACGGGGCGCGAGGGGCGGCGCGAGGCGCCGCCCGGCCTTGTCGACAGCTCTCATCCCCGCGTCCTCCTTGGCCCCTTTTCCGTGCACCCGCTTCTTGTACCCGTCGGGGCGGGGCCGCGACCTACCACCTTCCGGTGAGGAGGTGGGAGAGGGGCGCGACCCCAGCCACCACGAGCAGCGCGCAGACGACTACGACGAGCGTCCACCATGCGGGCGACAGCACGCAGCCCAGCCACGCCGCCGCCTGGACGCGGCCCGTTCCGTCGGCTCCCCCCGTGCCCTACGAGCGCAGGCACGCCGCAGGCGAGGAGTGGACGGCCCCGCGGACCTGCGCCCAGCGCACCGCGAGAAGCACGACCCAGACCACGACACCCGCGGCCAGCGCCTCCGGCAGCGGCGCGTACGCCGTGGGCGCTCCCCAGAACATCCAGGTGAGGGTGAGCGCGGCGAGGGAGGAGCAGGCGATGGGCACGAGCGAGAGCAGCGCGGCGCCCAGGGCGACGAGCGCCGACTGCCACGCGACCGCCGCGGCCACGCCCCGGGGCGTGAGGCCAAGCGTGCGCAGCAGCGCTTGGTGCCTTCCCTCGTCCCTCGCCGAGAGGGCGAGCACGGCGACCGCGGTGGCGAGCGCGAACCCCGCGGCGAGGCCGATCAGCGCGTAGGTGTCCGTCATGTCGAACGAGCCCGAGAACCCCAGGCGCCGCATGACGGCCTCGAGGGTGCGGGCGGTCGTGAGCAGGATGCCCCCTGCCCCGCCCACCGCCGCGGCGAGCGGCACCATGGCCGAGGCGTTGCGCGAGGCGAGCTCGGTCGCCGCCCGCGCCGCGAGCC
>NZ_QRLE01000064.1:0-1079 GCF_003473055.1 Collinsella sp. AM13-34
TATTTGCTCAATGTGTTCGGCTGAGATCGGAAATCAACCCGCACGCATTAATGCTATTAACGTTACTATGCTTATCTTTAATAATGGAATCGGGTCTCTTCCCGGAATCAGCGTTAACCGATACTGTGGCGACATCCCTTGAGTATTCTGAAATTGGCGAAGCGATTGGCTTGGTGCTTTTAGAGCGAAAGCTACTGAAGAAAACTCATGGCTCAATTTGAATGGGATAGAGATTCTGAGTTGCCCACACTCAGTTTCATTATGGTTACTCAAGATACTGACGCTTCAGATTGAATGCTTGGGTCCTTTTTAGAAAGGCCCCATGGCAACACGGTTGCCATGGGGCCCGTTTTTTCAACTGGACGCCCTAGCTCGAGAACGTCACCTCCCCGCCGCCCTGGAGCTGGTCCTCGGGCACCTGCTTGGCGTCGGGCGGCATCTGCCCGGAGTCGGGGCCGCCGCCGACGGACTGGGAGTCGGTCACCTGCCCGCCGTCCGATTCCGCAGCGCCCCGGCTCGTGATGAGCCAGCCCGCGGCGACGCCGCCCGCGACCAGCGCCTGTTTGCATTTGAGCCCTGTCGAAACCGTGGACACCTGATAATTTGGACGGCAGAGGAACCTGCCCCGTAGGAGGGTGTGGCCATGGGAGCCGAGCCTGGGACCAAGTACGAGTAGTTCCCCAAGGACTACCGGGACGAGACGGCCGACTACGTCATCGCGGCGGGGCGGCCCGTCAGGGAGGTCGCCCGAGAGCTCGGCATGGCGGGGAGCACCCTGGGCGACTGGGTGAGGAGGAGGCGCGAGCTCTCCGGCGGCGGGCCCGCGGCCGCCCCGCCGTCCTCGCCAGCATGTGCCTCATGATGGGTGCGATCGGCTTCTCCGTCTACGACGACCAGAACGGATGGGGCTCTTATCGCCTCACCCTTCCCGTCTCGAAGCGCGACGTCGTCCTGAGCCGCTACGCCGCCATCGCGACGCTCGGCCTCATCGGCTCGGCGGTCGGATTCGCCGCATCGCTTGCGGTCATGGGGCTCGCGTCCGCCGTGGAGCTGCCGGGAGGCCTCTCCGAGCTCCTCGC
>NZ_QRLE01000065.1:0-1063 GCF_003473055.1 Collinsella sp. AM13-34
GCCGGGCCCTTACGCCAGCACGCCGAAGAACGCGCCGATGATGCCCACGACCATGGTGGCCACGATCAGCACCATGGGGTTGATCTTCTTGGACAGCAGCCAGTAGTACAGCCAGAAGGCGAGCATGCCGAGCATGCCGGGCATGATGCCGTCCAGGATGTCCTGGAGGGTCTGGGCGTCCTCGCCCGAGCCGATGGCCACCGGGATGCTGGCCCAGAACATGTCCTTGCACATGGCGCCCACGACCATGACGCCCACGATGCCCACGCAGGTCATGATCTTCTGCATGAGGCCGGTCCTCTGGGCCTCGTCCAGGAAACCCACGCCCAGCTCGTAGCCCTTGACGGCGCCCCAGATGCGCAGCGCGAAGCCGGGGACGTTGTAGATGAGCAGGAAGGCGATGGGGCCGAAGGGGTTGCCGGCCTGGCACAGGCTGATGCCCACCGCGGCGGCGACCACGCGCAGCGTCGACAGGAAGATGGAGTCGCCGATGCCGGACAGCGGGCCCATGAGGGCGGCCTTGACGTCGTTGACGCTCTCGGGCTCGATCTCGCCGCGGGCGACCTTCTCCTCCATGGCCATCGCGATGCCGCCGACGAACGGGGCGAACTGGACGGTGATGTTGAAGAACGCGCAGTGGCGGTGCAGGGCCTCGGCGTAGTCGTCGGGGCGGCCGGCGTAGATCTTCTTGAGCATGTTGGCGACCATCAGGCAGAAGGCGATGTTCATCTGCTTGTAGTAGGTCCAGGAGAACTCCATGCCCAGGGCGCCGACGTTGACGGCGCTCTTGACGAGGTCGGAGCGCGTGATCTTGTTCTCGGGACTAGAAGTCATCGTCCTCATCCCCTTCCGCGGAGAGCTGGGGCTGGGCTCCGCCCAGGCCGAGCAGGTCGAACTTGTCGATGCCGATGATGATGGCGATCAGGGCGACGCCCAGGACGGGCACGTTGGCGTAGGAGCACAGCAGGAAGCCCAGGAAGTAGAAGGGCACGAGCTGCTTGGTGAGCACCAGGCGGCCGAGCATGGCGAAGCCCATGGCCGGCAGGATGTTGGCGGCAACGCC
>NZ_QRLE01000066.1:0-963 GCF_003473055.1 Collinsella sp. AM13-34
CCGCGGCGGCTTTCGCCAGAGCAAAAGCGACGCGCGGCGGGCAGTCAGGGGCACACGCAAGGGGCGGTGCCGACGCCGTGCGGTTAAGGAGGTCCGATCATGGACGCAATGGTTATCAACATCCCGGTAGCGCAGGCAGACCCCTACGCCCATCCCTATGAGGACGGCTTCAGCACCACCTTCTGGAGCGACTTCTCCATCGCCGATGCCTTCGGCAAGGACGCTGTTCGAGACACGTTCAATCGCGCCTTTGCAGAGTGGAAGTCGGACTTCCGTTACCTCACCGATCTCGTCATAGTGCTGAACCATAAGATCTTCCAGCACTATGACGGCGACCGCGAGCTGTCGAAGCTCTACGACTCGCTGTGGAGGATCGCGGACGGCTACGCGATGGAGAACCTCGGCGAAAAAGAGCTGGAATACTTCTTCCGCAACACCGACTAATCCCAACAATGGTCGGGGCGGCGACTCGCCCCGACCCACCTCATTTACCAACATCCTTCGAGAGGATCATCGACATGAGTATCAACCGAGTCAGCATCACCGGCAACCTCACCCGCGACCCCGAGCTGCGCGTCACCGCAGGAGGCACGCAGGCGCTCTCCTTCGGCGTCGCCGTGAACGACCGCCGCCGCAACCCGCAGACCGGCGAGTGGGAGGACTACCCGAACTTCGTGGACTGCAACATGTTCGGCACCCGCGCCGAGGCCGTGAGCCGCTTCCTCGCCAAGGGCAACAAAGTCGCGATCGAGGGCAAGCTGCGCTACAGCTCGTGGGAGAAGGACGGGCAGCGCCGATCCAAGCTGGAGGTCATCGTGGACGAGATCGAGTTCATGAGCCAGCGTCAGGGCGCCGCAGCCCCCGCTGCAGCCCCCGTTTCCACTCCCGCGCCCGCACCGGCGGCAGCCCCGCCCTCGGTCGACCTGTACGACGAGGATATCCCGTTCTAGCAAGTAGATCTCG
>NZ_QRLE01000067.1:0-804 GCF_003473055.1 Collinsella sp. AM13-34
CCCCGGCCCCCAGACGCGGTCGATGAGGTCGCGCTTGGCGACGACGCGCCCGGGCCTCGCCATGAGCTCGGCGAGCAGCTGGCACTCGCGCGCCCTGAGCGCGACGGCGGCGCCCCCCGCCGCGCGCAGCTCGAGCGAACCCTCGTCGAGCTCGAGGCCGAGGGCGCGCAGCGGCCCCGCCTCCTCGATGGCCCGGGGCCGGCGGCAGACGGCCCGGACGCGGGCGAGCAGCTCCTCGGCGTGGAAGGGCTTCACGAGGTAGTCGTCGGCTCCGGCGTCGAGCCCAGCCACCCGGTCGGGCACCGCGTCGCGGGCGGTGACGAGAATCACCGGGGTCGCGTCGCCGGCCTCCCGCATGCCGCGCAGCACGTCAAGGCCGCCCATGACGGGCAGCATGACGTCGAGCAGCACGCAGTCGTAGGCGCCCGCGGCGGCGAGCTCAGCGCCGCGCCCGCCGTCCGTGGCCACGTCGGCCGACCAACCCTCGCCCCTGAGTATCTCGGCGACCGCCTCGGCGAGCCGCCACGCGTCCTCGACCACGAGAACCCTCATGCCTCCCCCTTCCGCTTGGAACCGTGCGCCCGCGATGCTACGCGGGCTCGCTGAGACGGGGCTGAGACGCCCCTCAAAGGTTCGTCTCAGCTTGCCCGCCCATAGTGGCCGCCGTCAACCGAGGCCGAGAGGAAAGGAAGGCACGGCACATGGAGCACACGATTCGGAAGGGAGGGGCGGCGGCGCGCGGGCATCGGGCCGCCCGCGTCGCGGCGTCGCTCGCGCTGGCCGCGGCCGTCGTCGGCGCCTCGG
>NZ_QRLE01000068.1:0-616 GCF_003473055.1 Collinsella sp. AM13-34
TCCGCCGTGGAGCTGCCGGGAGGCCTCTCCGAGCTCCTCGCGTTCAGCGGGGAGAGGGTCGCCGGCATGGCCTTCGCCACCGCAGCCTGCGTCCTGATCGGCTCCGCCGTCGCGTCCGTCGTGACGCCGGCGTGCTTCAAGTTCGGCCAGACCAAGGCGACCCAGCTCCTGCCAACCGTCACCGTCGGCCTGTTCGTGGTCGCCCCCATGCTCCTCGGGAACTCGGGGATTCTCGGAGGCGGCGCGCTCGGGCTCGTGGCGGGCCTCCTCGCGTTCGCCGAGACCCCCGTTGGGCTTGCGGCCTCTATGGCGGCGCTGCTCGCGGCCTCGCTTCTGATGCTGGCCGCCTCCGCCGCCGTCTCTCTCGGGCTGTACGGAAGGCGCGAACTGTAGGCCGAGCCGCCAGCCGACGCCCCGGCGCGGGCCCGCTTGCCGCGATGCGGGAGCCGCCCCGGCGGCGGGCGGTTGACGATGTGTTTACAATTGCGGCCTATATTCGGGCAGAAGGATGCGATTCGGCGGATTAAGGCCAGTTGGAAGAGGGGAGGGGCGTGGGCCGGAAGGGCGCGTCGCCCGTGCTGCTTTGCGTCGAATCCGGAACGGGCGGGGGAGACGC
>NZ_QRLE01000069.1:0-574 GCF_003473055.1 Collinsella sp. AM13-34
ACTTGAAGAAGGGGGAGGCCTCGCGGCCTCCCCCTTTTTTGCGTTATATAAGCTGACATTTGCCCTATCTGTTTCAGGAGTGCTCGGATTGTCTTTAGTCGAGGGCATCGTTGCCGTCCGCGGTGAGGTAGAGCCGATCTTCTTGCTTATGTCGCTTTCTGGTGGCGCTCAGTCGGCTCCAGGGTTCTGTCGTCACGTTTATCCGGACGGATCTTATGCTCCTTATTTCCAGTAAATCAGTTAAGGGGTATTGTTTCAATTAAATACACTCCGCCAGCGGGGGCTCTATCTAATTAGTGATAGAGCCCCCGCTGGTGTTTAATAGGTTTGTTAACGTTGTCCTTCTATTTATGACGGGCTAACTAGCAGAGACCGACGAGGGTATAAAGATGCTATGTCTACAGTGGACAGCAAGATTCCCGAGGTCATACGGTCTGTCCATGGTTTATGACCAAATGTGTGACTCTGAGCAACTCGGAGCCAGCTAATTAATTTGTGAACAAAATATGGAGTGCGCGATTCCCGCCCCCGGGGCCCCTCCGGTCTGGCAATATATCTCCTTGCCGCGCGGCCC